>MVRU01000165.1 GCA_002067745.1 Syntrophus sp. PtaU1.Bin005 | reverse complement strand
GGCGCTTCTCAACGCCATCGAAAAGGCCGGATCCACGGATTATGAAAAGGTCCGGCAGGCCCTGCGCTCCCAGGAGGTGGAGACTCCCCTTGGAACGATACATTTTGACGTAAAGGGCGAGGCCGTCGGAGTGGGTTTTGCCATGTACCAGGTGAAGAATGGTGTCTACACTGAGGTTGAGTAAGACGGGATGGAGTATTTTCTGGAGCTTTTCGTCGGGGGATTGACGCGGGGCAGCATCTACGCCCTCATCGCCCTCGGCTACACCATGGTGTACGGCATCATCGAACTGATCAATTTCGCCCACGGCGAGATTTACATGATCGGGGCCTTCACCGCCCTGATCGTCGCGAGCGTCCTGACCCTGAGCGGCTTCTCGGGGGTGTCCGTTCTGATCCTTGCGGCGGTTTTCGCCGTGGTGTATGCCTCCGCCTACGGCTTTACCGTGGAGAAGATCGCCTACAAACCCCTGCGCCAGGCGCCGCGCCTTTCCCCCCTGATCAGCGCCATCGGGATGTCCATCTTTCTTCAGAATTATGTTCTCCTCGCCCAGACCTCCGATTTCCTCCCCTTCCCCAATCTGCTGCCGCAGTTCGATTTCCTGGCCCCCTACGCCGCCGTCATCGGCTCGACGGAGCTCTTCATCATCGCCACCACGGCCGTCGTCATGGTTCTTCTAACCGTCCTGATCAAGTTCACCCGCATGGGCAAGGCGATGCGCGCCACCGCCCAGGACCGCACCATGGCCATGCTCACCGGCGTCAACGTCAACCGGGTGATTTCAAACACCTTCATCCTGGGTTCCGCCCTGGCCGCCCTGGGAGGAGTGCTCATCGCCTCCCACACCGGCCGGATCAACTTCTACATCGGCTTTCTCGCCGGCATCAAGGCCTTCACGGCAGCCGTGCTCGGCGGCATCGGGAGCATTCCGGGCGCCGTCCTCGGCGGTCTGCTCCTGGGCTGGACGGAGAGCTTCGCTACCGGCTACGTTTCCAGCGATTACGAGGACGTCTTCGCTTTTCTGCTGCTGGTGCTCGTCCTGATCTTCCGCCCGGCGGGGCTTCTGGGCCGGACCCCTACCGGAAAGGTGTAGCCATGCTGAAAAAAGCGGCTCTCACCTCCCTCTGGTTCCTGTTTCTCACCTTTCCTCTCCTCGTCATCCGGGTGAACACGATCGAACATCTCGTGGAATGGCGCTGGAAAAACATGCTCTACGTGGGGATCGGCAGCTTCGTGCTGTCCCTTCTGTGGCAGTACCTGCTGGCCCGCCAGGCCTCGGCCCGCG
>MVRU01000164.1 GCA_002067745.1 Syntrophus sp. PtaU1.Bin005 | reverse complement strand
CTGAACCTGACGCCGCGGGAGGTCCAGGTCGCCCTGCTGATCAAGGATGGCCGAACAACCAAGGAGATCGCCGAATTGATGAATGTCTGCCCGGGTGCCGTGGCTCTACATCGCAATCACATCCGGAAAAAGCTCGGGTTGAATCATAAGAAAATCAACCTGGCCTCTCACCTGTCCCTCCTGCCTTGAAAAAAAAGGATCTCGTTGCCGGGAAGCGGCAGGGAGCGGAAAATTCCGGCGGCCTCTCCACGGGCTCTACTCATCCCTGCGTGTTGCAAAGGTCAGGGAATACAGTCCGAAAATGATCACGGCGTGACCGGTGGCCCCGATGGCGATCCGTGTCATGCCCGGGGGGTATTCCGGGGCGAGAAGCCTCACAAGGCCAACACCCGACAGGGCGATGCATGTCCCGACAATCCACCACCAGTAACGTTTCTTTTTAAAGATGGTCATAAGAAGATCGTCAAAAAAGGGGGGGCAGAAAAAGCCTCCCCCCGAGAATTTGTTGCACGGTTTTTACCGGATCACGGAAAGCGCTCTTTCAGCCGTGATCTCAGATCGTTTAACCCAGTATTCCGATGAAGACACCACCGGCGATCGCCGCGCCGATGGCCCCGGCGACGTTCGGCCCCATGGCGTGCATCAGGAGAAAGTTCTTCTTGTCTTCCGCCTGACCCATCACCTGAACAACCCGGGCGGACATGGGGACGGCGGAAACGCCGGCGCCCCCGATCATGGGATTGATCTTCTCCTTCAAGAAGAGGTTCATGATCTTGGCGAGGACGACCCCTGCCGCGGCGGCGCTGGCAAAGGAGACGACACCCAGGATGAGAACCAGCAGGGTCTTGGGCTGGAGAAAGTTCTGTGCGGGCATTGCCGCCCCTATGGCCAGGGTCAGAAAGATGGTGATGAGATCAACAAAGGTCGTTTGCGCCGTCTGGTTGAGCCTTTCCGTCACGCCGCACTCCTTGAAGAGGTTCCCCAGCATGAAGCAGCCCATCAGAGGGGCGGAGGTCGGCACGAGCAGGATGACGATAATGGATGTGATCAAGGGAAAGACGATTTTTTCCAGCCGTGATACCTTCCTGAGCGAGGGCTTCATGTAGATCTGCCGCTCCTTCTTGGTGGTCAGGAGGCGTATCACGGGAGGAATGATGATGGGGACAAGGGCCATGTATGAATAACAGGCCACAGCGGTAGCTCCGATGATGTGCGGAGCAAGCACGGAGGTTACGTAGATCGTGGTGGGGCCTTCCGCTCCGCCGATGATCCCGATCGAGGCCGCTTCCGTAAGGCTGAATCCGAAGAATAGAGACATGAAGAAGGCAAGGTAAACTCCGAACTGTGCTGCAGCCCCCAGGAGCAGGGTTTTGGGATTGGCGAGCATGGGACCGAAATCCGTCAGCGCGCCCAGGCACAGAAACATGAGGGGCGGGAGGATCTGCCACATTACGCCGAACTGAAAGATCCGGGAGAGAAGCCCTACCGGGCGTGAAGGCAGTTCCGCCTGGTTGGTTTGCTCCATGGTCAGAATGGAGGCGATCACCTGCCCCTGT
>MVRU01000163.1 GCA_002067745.1 Syntrophus sp. PtaU1.Bin005 | reverse complement strand
ATCCCTTTGAGGGCCTGGATGTTTCCGTACCAGGTTTCAACCTGCCTCAATTCGAGCATGTTCAGATGTCCTCTCCCAGGTAGGCCTTGATGACGACGGGATTTTCCCGGATTTCCCGCGGCGTGCCCTCGGCGATCTTCTGCCCGTAATCCAGGACGGTGACCCGGTCGCAGAGGCTCATGACCAGCTTCATGTCATGTTCGATCAGGAGGATGGAAATATGCTCCTCATCCCGGATCCGCCGGATCAGGCTTTCAAGCTCACGGGTCTCCTGGGGATTCATTCCGGCGGCCGGCTCGTCCAGGAGCAGAAGAAAGGGCTCCGTCGCCAGGGCCCGGGCAATCTCGAGGCGCCGCTGCGCCCCGTAGGGAAGGTTCTTGGCCGGCAGATTGACCGCGTCAGCCAGTCCCATCTTTTCCAGGATGGCATAGCTGCGGCGGGCGATGTCCTTCTCCTCCCGGCGCGTTTTCGGTCCGCGGAGAACGGCTCCCAGGATGCCTGCGGAACTGCGGCAGTGGCGGCCCAGCATGACGTTTTCCAGGACCGTCATGTTCGAGAAGAGGCGGATGTTCTGGAAGGTGCGCGCCAGCCCCCTTTTCGTGACGTCATGGACCTTCAGCCCGGATATCCGCTCCTTCTTCCCGCCGGGCGGGGAAATGAAGATGTCTCCTCCCGTTGGCCGGTACAGCCCGGTGATGCAGTTGAAGAAGGTCGTCTTGCCGGCGCCGTTGGGGCCGATGAGGGCGACGATGTCTCCCTCCTTCACCTGAAGGGAAGCGCCGTTGAGCGCCCGCAGACCGCCGAAGTCCATGGTCAGTTTCTGGACGTCCAGGGCGGGGGAGGCTTCCGTTACGGTCACGGCTCATCCCTCCTGTATTGATAGGACCGCCGGATGGCGGGAACCATGCCCTGGGGGCGGAAGACCATCATCAGGACCATGGTGGCTCCGAAGAGGAGCATCCGGTAATCCTGGAAAACCCGCAGGTATTCCGGAAGAAGCATCAGCAGCAGGGCCCCGAGGATCACGCCGGGGATGGAGCCCATCCCCCCCAGCACGACGATGGACAGAATCATGGCCGATTCGAGGAAGGTGAAGCTCGCCGGGTTGATGAAGGTCGTCTTGGCGGCCAGGACCACCCCGGCCATGCCCGCCCAGGTGGCCCCCAGGGCGAAGGCGGTGAGCTTGGCCATGGTCTTGTCAACCCCCATGGCCTCGCAGGCCAGTTCATCCTCCCTCAGGGCGATCCAGGCGCGGCCGATGCGCGAATCCTGGAGGCGGTTGACTACAAGGATGGTGAGGAGGCACAGGGCGATCATGAGATAGTACGTATAGGACGTAGCCTGCTGCAGGTTGAGTTCGACCCCGAACAGCCCCGGCCGGGGGATGTTGGAAATGCCGCTGGGGCCGAAGGAAAAGTCGTTCCAGTTTTCAAGGACCAGGCGGATGATCTCGCCGAATCCCAGGGTGACGATGGCCAGGTAATCGCCGCGGAGCCGCAGAACGGGGAATCCCAGGAGAATTCCGAAGAGGGCGGCGAGCAGGGCGCCGATGGGCAGGGCCGCCCAGAAGCCCAGCCCGAAATGGACATTCAGGAGGGCGTAGGCATAGGCGCCCACGGCGGCGAAGGCGATGTAGCCCAGATTGAGGAGTCCCGCAAGCCCCACCACGATGTTCAGGCCCAGCCCGAGGACGATATAGAGCAGGGCCGTCGTCAGAATGCTGGTCTGATAACTGGGAAAAAGAAAGGGGAAGGCCAGGGCGAAGACTCCGCAGGCCGCCAGAAGAGGGTACCGGACCCGGCGATCGTCCAGGATCCTGCGGTACAGGGAACGCATCGGTGAGCCTCCCCCTTCGCCGGGCCCGCGGGCCGAGGCCTGGCGGGCCAGCAGGTACTGCCACAGAAGGGACAGCACGAAGCTGCCGATCCCCACGTAGA
>MVRU01000162.1 GCA_002067745.1 Syntrophus sp. PtaU1.Bin005 | reverse complement strand
AAAACCGTCTTTTACGCCGTCAACAAGGTTGACGGCCCCCGCCATGAAGGCTTCCTGCCCGAATTCTACCGCCTCGGAGCGCCCCGGATCCATGACATCTCCGCACAGCATGGCCTGGGCATCGACGAACTGATGGATGACCTGGCGGAATATCTTCCTCCGGCAAGAAAGCCTCCCGAAGAAGGCGAAGAGGAAAAAGCGGGGGAGCGGATCCGGATCGCCCTGATCGGGAAACCCAACGTGGGCAAATCGTCCCTGCTGAACAAGATTCTCGGTTATGAGCGGACCATCGCCAACCCCACACCGGGAACGACCCGGGACGCCATCGATACCCCCTTTACCTTCAGCGGCCGGAACTATCTGCTCGTCGACACGGCCGGCATCCGGAAGAAGAGCCGCATCAGCCTTCAGCTCGAAAAGTACAGCGTCGTCCAGGCCCTGAAGACCCTGGACCGCTGCGAAATCGCCCTGCTGCTCATCGACGCGGAGGAGGGAATCACGGACCAGGACACCAAGATTGCGGGGCTCGCCTTCGAAAAGGGCCGGGCGGTCATTGTCGTGGTGAACAAATGGGACAAGATCGCCAAGGACAACAGCACGGTGGGCCGCTACGTCGAGGACATCCACGACCGGCTGAAATTCATGGATTTCGCCCCCATCATCTTCGTCTCCGCCCTGAGCGGCCAGCGGGTCATGCGGATTTTCTCCCAGGTGGAGGAGGTGTACCGGCAGTACACGGCCAGGATCGGCACGGGGGAGCTGAACCGGAAGATGACGGAGATTGTCACCCGCAATCCGCCGCCCCAGTACGCGAAAAAGGGGCACCCCTTCAACTACGTCACCCAGGTGGCCGTCAAACCGCCCACCTTCGCCTTCTTTGTCGCCAAGCCTGCGGAAATCCATTTTTCCTATGAGCGATTCCTGATCAATTCCCTGCGGGAGTCTTTCGGGTTTACAGAAGTCCCCATCCGGATCGTTTTTCGCAGGAAGCACCGGGACACCGGCTCCTGAAGGCTTGATTTCGCCTTGACTCCCTCCGACTTTTTCAGTAGTAATGCTGGGTTTTAAATTTCGGATTACCCTGTCATTTGCGCGGGATAACAAATTTACAAGCGCCCTTCAGGAGGTTGCCATGAAGCGTTTTTTACATCGTTTTTCTTCGAGCCTGGTCTTTTCAGGATTCTTGATCCTGCTGCTCCTCGCATCCCTTGCCGGCTGCGCCGGGGAGGAGGGAAAATCGCCCGCCGGCGAAGAGAAGAAGGAAGCCGCGGCGGCAAACGACATCCGGATCGGCGTCGCCGGGGCTCACAGCGGCGACCTGGCCTCTTACGGACTGCCCACGGTCAAGGCGGCGGAGCTGGTGGTCAAGGACATCAACGCCAAGGGGGGCATTCTGGGCCGGCAGGTCAAACTCCTTGTTGAAGACGACGCCTGCAAACCGGAAATGGCGGCCAACACCGCGGCCAAGCTCGTCTCGGCCAAGGTCCATGCCGTCATCGGCCATATCTGCAGCGGCGCGACGAAAGCGGCCATAGGGATCTACAAGGATGCCGGGATCGTCGCGATCACCCCGTCGGCGACGAATCCCGAGCTGACCCAGAGCGGCCGGTACCCCAATTTCTTCCGGACCATCGCCCCCGATGACGCCCAGGCGAAGATGCAGGTGGATTTCGCCCTCAACCGCCTCAACGCCCGCAGGATCGCCGTTCTCCATGACAAGGGCGATTACGGGAAGGGCCTGGCGGAATTCGCCAAAAAGTTCGTCGAAGCGTCCGGTGTGGCCGAAGTCGTCCTCTTTGAAGGGGTGACGCCGGGCGCCGTGGACTATTCGGCAGTCGTCCAGAAGATCAGGGGGACCAAAGCCGATGCCGTCATTTACGGCGGCTATCATCCCGAGGCTTCCTCCATCGTCATGCAGATGCGCAAGAAGGGCATGAAAACCGCCTTCCTCTCCGATGACGGCGTCAAGGACACCACCTTCATCAAGGTTGCCGGCCCCTACGCGGAAGGCGTCTATGCCACAGGTCCCAGGGACACATCCGCCAATCCCATCGCCATAGCCGCCGCGGAGGCCCATAAGAAGGCCTATGGATCCGAACCCGGCGCCTTCTTCCTGAACGCCTATGCCGCAACCCAGGCGCTTCTCAACGCCATCGAAAAGGCCGGCTCCACGGATTATGAAAAGGTCCGGCAGGCCCTGCGCTCCCAGGA
>MVRU01000161.1 GCA_002067745.1 Syntrophus sp. PtaU1.Bin005 | reverse complement strand
ACGCCCTTCAACAGAAGCCACGGCCCCGGAAAATAGCCAGGGATGGCCGTTCAGAAGAGACTTTTCCCGTCCGGGTTTGAGAAAGAGGCGGGGATAGAACGTTTTCATGGGAAATTCGGAACCCTCAGCGCTGAAGTTCCCCTGAATCTATCGATTTGCGGAAGAAAATACAAGCCCCATTGTGCGCTTTCACATCCACGACGGCGTTCCGCCCCGGCATCGCCGGCAATCTGCCGGTGTGGTACATCAATGCTTCTCCTTCCGGCCGCCGGTCCATCCTTTATAAATCACTATGGCGTTGACACGCTGGAGCGTTATCCTATACTCTATCGGCAAAGATCAACGCCTCATCTCAAGGAGAACATCCCATGTATGCCGTTATCATGGCCGGAGGAAAGGGGTCCAGATTCTGGCCGCGAAGCCGCAGGAGCAAACCGAAGCATCTCTTGGACATTGCGGGGCCGGAGACGATCATCCAGGAGACGGTCAAGCGCATCTCTCCCCTGGTCCCCCCGGATCGCACCCTGATCGTTACGGGCGCCACCCATGCCCGGGAGCTGCAGAGGCAGCTCCCGGAGATCCCCCCGGACAATATCCTGGTGGAACCCGTCGGCCGCAATACCGCCCCCTGCATCGGCCTTGCGGCAATCCACATCCGTCGGATCGCCGGAGACGCCGTCATGGCCGTTCTGCCGTCCGACCACCTGATCTCCGACAGCCGTCAATTTCTGGATACCCTGGCCATTGCCGCCGAAGCCGCCGAACGCGAGGACGTCCTAGTGACGATCGGCATCCGTCCGACCGGACCGGAAACGGGCTACGGGTATCTCGAACGGGGAAATCCCGTTGAATCGATAGGGGGCAGACTTCTTTACGATGTCTGGTCGATCCGGGAGAAGCCGCCTCTCGAACAGGCCGCCCTGTTTCTTGAGCAGGGCAACTTTTACTGGAACAGCGGCATGTTCGTCTGGAAGGCCTCTACGATTCTTCAGGCCATGGCGGCCCACCTTCCCGATCTGCACGAGGGGCTGCTCAAAATCGAAGAGGCCCTGGGGACGGGGGAGTATGAATCCGTGCTGAAAGAGGTTTACGGAGAGGCCCCTTCCGTTTCCATCGATTACGGCGTGATGGAAACGGCGGACAAGGTCCTGCTGATTCCCGGCGACTTCGGCTGGTCGGATGTGGGCAGTTGGGACGCCCTCTGGGAGGTCTCGGAGAAAGACCCGGCCGGAATCGCCTTCCGCGGCCCGGTCGTCGCCGTCGATTCAGCCGATTCCCTCGTCCACAGTCCCCACAAACTGGTCGCCCTGGTAGGCGTCAGGGACCTGATCGTCGTGGAAACCCGGGATGCCCTGTTGATCTGCCGCAGGGGAGAATCCCAGAACGTCAAACGGATCGTTGACATCCTGGAGGAAAGGAACCTGGAGACGTATCTTGAATAGCAGCACGCCGTGGCAGAGCCTCACGGTTCGGCGAAAGCCGGCCTGCCGACCGGGGGAGTATGCCCCCTGATCCGGAAGTTCCGCCACGGGCTTCAGGCCGGCTTGACATCCTCTCCCCAATTTTCTATAAGCGTTCCACGCCCCCCGGGGCGGTGCGTTACAAAGCAGATGGATCGAACAGACTCAGAAGCCTTCAGATCGATTCGAGCTTGCAGCCTCCGTCCATGGCCTGCGAGCGGAAAGGGAGCCGCTTTTTTTTCATGTGTATCCGCCTGACGGAAAAACTCATCCTGGCCTCCGCATCGCCCCGGCGGGCCGAACTCCTCCGTCTCCTGGGTCTTGACTTTGACGTCATCCCCAGCCATATGGATGAAGCCTCGATTCATGGAGAAACGCCGCCTGAGCAGGTTCTGCGCCTTTCCCGGGAAAAAGCCGGCCGAATCGCCGACCTTTTTCCCGAGGCCATGGTGCTCGGGGCGGATACCGTCGTGGTCATTGGCGGCCGGGTGCTGGGCAAGCCGGGCACCGTGGAGGATGCGCGGGAAATGCTCGAAGCGCTCAGCGGCCGGGAGCACATTGTTTTCACCGGCTTTTCGCTGATTTCGCGGCGGTTGGAACTTCAGGTTTCCCAGGTGGTGCAATCTGCCGTCCTTTTCAAGGAAATCCCCGAAGATGAGATCTCCTGGTATGTCCATTCCGAGGAGCCCTATGACAAGGCCGGGGGCTACGCCGTCCAGGGAATGGGGGCTTTTTTCATCCGCGAGATCCGGGGCTCCTACACCAATGTCATGGGCCTTCCGCTCAGTGAAGTCGTGGAGACCTTGAAGGACCTTGGAACCCTCACCTTTTCAGGAGATTCTCATGACCGATGACGGCATAAAAAGCAAGATCCAGATCGTCCGCAGCCGCATTGCCGAGGCGGCGGCCCGGTCCGGCCGCCGGCCCTCAGAGATCCGTCTCATGGCCGTCACCAAGACGGTGGAGGAAAACCGGATCCGGCAGGCCCTTGAGGCCGGCATCGACCTGTGCGGGGAGAATTACATCCAGGAGAGCAGGATCAAGATCGAATCCATCGGACATCCTCCGC
>MVRU01000160.1 GCA_002067745.1 Syntrophus sp. PtaU1.Bin005 | reverse complement strand
CGGGAAATGGTGCGCCACTTTGAAACGCCCAATGCCAGGGATGCCTCGCGGAAGGTCTGGGGAACGGCCTTCATGGCTTCCTCGGAGGCCCCAATGATTGTGGGAAGAATTAGAAATCCCAGTGTCAGCGCCCCGGACAGGATACATGATCCGAACTGCAGGAAGACGACAAAGAAACCAAGGCCGAACAGCCCGAACACGACGGAAGGGATGCCGGCCAGACAGTTGACCCCAAGTCGGATGGCCCGGATGATCTTTCCCTGGCGGGCGTATTCCGTAAGGTAGACCGCCGATGCGATTCCGAGGGGCAGGGCTACGAGAATAGCTCCCATCGTCAGGTAAAGCGTTCCGAGAATTGCAGGAAAAACGCCCCCCCTGGTCATGGAATCGCGCGGCGGGCTGCTCAGGAATTCCCAGTTGACGGCCTGAAAGCCGTTTTCAAAAATGTAAAAGAGGATGCCGCCAAGAGAAACCACAATGGCAAGGACACACAGTGTTGCTGTGCCCAGAAAGAGATTCTGCTTAAGATACCGCCATTTCAAGTTCATAGAGGAATGTCCGATAACATGATTAAAGCGTCGCCGATCCCACCTGTTTGAAGCGGTTCGAGACGTAGTCCGCTATCAAATTGAAAAAAAGGGTAAGGAAAAACAGCACGATTCCCGTGGCAAAAAGGGCATGATAATGTCCGCTTCGAAATGGTGCCTCTCCCATCTCGGCGGCAATGCTCGCCGGCATGGGTCGTACCGGATCGAAGAGGCCTTCAGGCATGGCCGCCGCTCCGCCGGCCACCATCAAAACGACCATGGTTTCCCCAATGGCCCTTGCCATTCCCAGAATGACCGCCGCCGAAATGCCGGACAGGGCGGTGGGGACGATCACTCTGGTAATCGTTTCATAGCGTGTCGCCCCCAGGGCGTAGGAGGCTTCCTTGAACTCCTTGCCAACGGCATAGAGGGCGTCTTCTGAAATGCTTGAAATCGTGGGAATCGCCATGATGGCCAGCATGAATGAGGCATTGACAATGTTCAGGCCCGTGGGAAGATCGAAGGTCTCCTGCATCCAGGGCGCCAGAACAACCATCCCGAAAAAACCGAGTACGACGGAGGGCAATCCGGCCAGGAGCTCAATGGCGGACTTAAGGAAGTCCCGGATGGCCACCGGGGCTATTTCCGCGATGAAGATCGCGGAAAGAACCCCAAGAGGCACGGCAATTAACGAGGAAAGGACCGTCACCACCAGCGAGCCGACGATCAGCGGCAAGATTCCAAATTCGGGAGCATCATAGGTGGGGTACCATTCTTTTCCGAAGAGGAAATTATAAATGGACACTTCCTGAAAAATAGGCACCCCTTCACGGAAAAGAAAAACCACAATCAGCCCGAGAATCAGGATGGATACGGTGGCAATTCCGAGAAAGAACAGCTTGATGAGTTTCTCTTTTCCCCGCCTTGTCATGATCTCTCAACCTCTCCTACTTCTTCCCTTTCTTTGCACCCTTTTTATCAGAGGCCTGGACGGGTACAAACCCCTCCTTTTCCACCAGCTTCTGACCGGCAGGGCTCAGGACGAAACGGATGAAGCCGGCCGCCTCGCCTTTGGGCTGACCGTCTGTATACATGTAGAGCGGCCGGGCAATGGGATAGGTCTTTGCCAGAACGGTCTGCACGGAGGCTTGAATCCCATTGACGCTCACTCCCTTGACGGAGCGGTTCAGATATCCCAGCCCGATGTACCCGATGGCGTAGCGGTTTTTGGAAACCGTCTGCACAACGGCCCCGCTGGATGCCTGAAGCTGGGCTTTCGGTGTGACCTTCGCACCGTTGAGCACGAGATGTCCCCAGGATTCGTAAGTGCCGGAACTGCTGTCACGGGAAACCACCACGATGGGGATATTGTCCCCGCCAACCTCTTTCCAGTTTGTAATTTTTCCCTGATAAATCTGGCTCAATTGATCCAGGGTCAGCCCGTTGACCTTGTTGCGGGGATTTACGATGGGCACGATGGCATCGATAGCCACGACGTGTTCCATCGGAGAAACGCCCTTTGCTTTGGCGCTGGCAGTCTCTTTTTCCTTGATCTCCCGGGATGAATTGGCGATGTCTGTTGAACGGTCGATCAGCGCCTTGATTCCCTCTCCCGATCCGCCGCCCGAAAGTGAAATGTTCACTCCCGGATGACTCTTCATATACGCTTCGAGGGACACCTGTGCAACAGGAAGCACGGTCGTCGAGCCTTTGATCACAAGCGTCGTCGCTGCGGCAGCGGGAAGGCTCCATACGAGAAACATTAAACAACTCACTACCCATAAACCAGCTTTTTTCACTTTAAAATCCTCCTTTAACTTTCTTTTCTCCATCATGTTTGACCCTGTAACAGGGCTTCAAATGAAATCATTGTACTTTTACAGGAATATTGTTGCAGTTTGATGACAGATAGATGAAATGTTTGAAATATAAACCACTCGAGGGGATTTTTTTACCCTGGCGGATTGAACGATCTTTATGCCGCATCAATAGGGACGATATCCGGCATTGGGTGAAACCGATCAAAGAACCGATTCTGGGACGTGGAATCATC
>MVRU01000159.1 GCA_002067745.1 Syntrophus sp. PtaU1.Bin005 | reverse complement strand
CTCATGGACGCTGAGCCAATCAGAATTTGAACAATGGCTTGAACAGGGTGAGCTTACTTTGCGCCGGGATATCGGCAGGCCGATGGGCCCCTCTCCCGGCTGCAGCCACGGTTCCACGATGACGCTGTATCTCAGGGTCCAGGGGGAGCCCGCCGAGGAGTGCCAGAAGATGAAATCCGTGGAGCTCCTCGTTATCAGCCCCAGGGACAAGGACAGGCATGTCTTCGGCGAACATTCCAACAGGCTGACCCTGGAGCTTGAGGCGAAAACAGTGCCGGCGCACTATGCGGATTTCATCGAATGGACGATCCCGGAAATAGAAGGATCCCGCCGCACCGTTTTTCCTGCCTCGACACTGCAGGCGCCAAAGGGGCGAAAGTTCACCGTGGTCTATGAAGGGCTGCCCGAGGACAACAACGAATTCGGCAGAAAGACCGTCAAGGCGACCCTGAAAGTGGATTCGTGCAGAAAAGAGGCGACGCGGGAAGTGCGGATCTTCTATCCCAGGGATGAAAACAACAATCCGGAGGGAAAGCACCCCAACTGGTTTTATTACTGGAAACAGACCCCGGCGGCGAGACCCTTTGGACAGAATGTCCGAATCGGATATCACTGCACAGGAATTCCCCATGAAAAGTGCTCTTGCCGCCAGAGGGGGGTCATAGGCCAGTTCAATCCCTATTATTCCGGCTACAAAACCATCAACGTATGCAACCTGAAAACAAATACCTGGATTCCTAAAACATTCTATGCGGAGCTGCCGGCGGTCAAGCGCTCGAAACCTTCAACGCTTTCAGAAAGAAACTACTTCAGTTACACGCATATCGACACCTTCGCTGTCGCCGTTATGCACGAGTTTACCCATTTCAATCATTTCCACACCTTCTGGCCCGACGGATGGAAAGAACACCAGGATCTCGACGGGGATGATCTTCCCGACAGACTTGAGCCGGAAATGGGTTTTCATCCCGGGAAAAAGCAGACGCACTGGGCGGGGGTCGATCTCAGCGATGACGAGGAATTCCTCACATTGGAAGCCACCTACGATTACCGCACCGGGACCTTTGACAGGTACGACTGGGCAAAACCGGGCAAGAACTGGCCTGAGTGAATCAGACCTGGAACGCCCATTTCCGAAGGCGGAAGGCATAGGACATCGATCGTTACCCCAATCCGGCTTCAAAATGAAGGAGAAATCCGATGAAGAATCATATTCCCTCTCAGGGTCAACGCGGAACGAAGGAGCGGATCACCGTTCAAATCCACCTTGAATCCAGCCGTTCAATGCCCGGCCAGGCTCAAAAGGCCGCCGGGGGAGCGATGAAATTCTTGGCCCTGGTTTTGACCATCCTCCTGATGGGATGTGTCGGTATTCCCGAAAACGTGAAACCCGTTGAAAACTTCCAGTTGGATCGGTACCTGGGGACCTGGTATGAAATTGCACGGCTGGATCATCCCTTTGAGCGGGGGTTGACCAGGGTAACGGCAGAGTACAGTCTGCGCCATGACGGAGGCGTCAGGGTATTAAACCGCGGGTACTCCGGGAGGGAACATTCCTGGAAAGAAGCCGTGGGGAGGGCTTATTTCGTTAAGGGATCGGATCAGGGCTACCTGAAAGTTTCATTCTTTGGTCCCTTTTACGGCTCCTATGTCATTTTTGATCTTGACCATGAGCACTACCGGTACGCCCTTGTAAGCGGCCCGGACAAATCGTACCTCTGGATTCTGGCCAGAACCCCGACGTTGAAGAAGGAGACCATAGAGGCCCTGATCGCCAAAGCCTCGTCTGTGGGGTTTGATACCGGAAAGCTCATTTTTGTCGATCACCATTGATCTCTTTTCGGACAGCGGGGGAAGGGAACGGTTGCTTCGGACTCCGCCGGAGGGGGGAGAGTCCCCCTTTTTCAGAAACAGATTGTGATGGGGGAACGTATGTGACCTGCGGCTAAACGGCCACATCGCCCTCTGGCCGCCGCGCCCTGAGCTTCGGGGTGCAAAATCGAATCTCATGCCGCGACTCACAATGCGGGCAGAAATGCTCCACATGGATCTCAAGGCATTTGACGCCTTTGACTTTCCAGAGACGGCGCTGAAGGTCAGCGCGGCACTCGCATTCGGACGGTGATACGACATCGAGGATGAGATGGTCGAAGGTGACCGCTTCGACGCTAAAGTTGAAAATGCCATCGTCTCGAAGCGATTTCAGCAGGTTCAGGATGAACTGATAGGTTTCCGGCGCCTTGCGGCTGGCCAGTTCATATCCAGCCGGGGTGGCCATACATGCCGGTGCGTGCCGTGCGTAGGTGAGTTCCGCCGTTAAACGATAAAGCGAGTCCGGGGATATGCCGTTTCCCTTGAGGCCTGACTTGACAAAATAGTTGGC
Organism: Syntrophus sp. PtaU1.Bin005; assembly: GCA_002067745.1. Taxonomy (GTDB): domain Bacteria; phylum Desulfobacterota; class Syntrophia; order Syntrophales; family Syntrophaceae; genus Syntrophus; species Syntrophus buswellii. Next base: position 429 of record MVRU01000159.1, on the reverse strand, counting down.
GATCCCGAGGCTTCCAAGTTTGTCCAGATTGTCGGCATCAAACAGCACCCGCGTCAAGGCGGATGGATGCGCTTCGTCCCGGTACAGCTGCCCGAAGGACCGGCTGATGTCGTCCACAATCTGTTGATTCAAACCGTACCTTCCCGCATACTCGATCAGAAGTTCCACGGAGCGTTCCTCTTCCGGCCGATCACCTTGATGATACGTTCCGTCTGAGAATTTGCCGGCGTCGTGAAAGAGACCAGCGAGTCTGCAGACTGCGGGATCAAGCCCTTCACTTCGGCCGAGCTTTTCGGCTAAATGCGCCACCCGGACAAGATGATGCCACAGACTGCCCTCTCCCTGGCGTTTTCCTGGTTGTGCTAACCTAAAATTGATCAGGGAAAGGGCCTTGTGCTAACCGAAAATTGACCACCCCAGAGCACCAGA
>MVRU01000158.1 GCA_002067745.1 Syntrophus sp. PtaU1.Bin005 | reverse complement strand
CCTTCCCTTTTCCGAGGAGAAGACGATCGATGAGATCATCACCTACGAGCTGGAGCCCCATCTTCCGGATCCCATCGACACGGTGATCGTCGATTCCCTGCCGATCTCGTCCGCCGGTGGATCGACGGAGGTTCTTGCAGCCGCCGCAAAAAGGCGGGATGTTCATGAGCTGTCGCAAGCCGCAGTCGGCCGCCGCATAGCCGCCATCGATACCGACGCCGTCCCGGTCGCCCTGAATCTCCTGGAGTCCGACGCCCCATGTGGAACCTGGATCCTGCTGGACATTGGGGCGCGATCCGCCGCCGCCGTATTCGTGCAGGAAAAAACCATCGTGCACGTGAGATCCTTTGCCTGGGGGGCGGATCATCTGTCGGAGGCGGACGGGGCGTCCCCGGGAACAAAACGAAACCGGCTTCAGCACTTCCAGGGAATCGCCGACACGCTTCACCTCCTCGGGGCCAAGGGCCTTCTGGGAACCCTGCCGTCTCATCTCTATCTGACCGGGGGCGGCGCGCTCAGTGATGCCCTGCGCAAAGACCTGGAGGCCTTCTTCAAGCTGCCGGTTCTCGTTGTCGACCTGCTCCAGAGAAGAGGGATCGCCATCCTGGCAAAACATCCCGTGGCCTGGAACGGGCCTCTCATGAATCAGGCCCTGGCCCTGGCCCTTCGCGGCATGACGGTATCGAGGGGCCTCAACTTCAGGAAGGAGGAACCCTCCTCAAAAAGGGAGCCGCAGGGGCTCAGGGGGCATCTTCCTTGGACAGCGATCATGCTCGCTCTTTTTTTCCTTTGCATCGGGGCCGACCTGGCCGTCCATTATTATGCGGACAGCCGGAAACTCGGCATCCTCAAGGCGGAAATCGCAAGAACCTTCAAAGGCAGCTGCCCCGAGGTCACCCGGATGGTCGATCCGGTCCGCCAGCTGGAGCAGAAGATCAAGGAGGCAAAGAATCTCCCCGGGGAGATGGAAAAGGGTCCCCTCTTCCTTGAACAGTGGAAAAAGGCGATGGACACGCAGCCGGAAGATTCCGGGATTCTTGTCACGGGGATCACCTGCAATGCGATCGCCCTGGAAATCAATGGGGAGGCGCCGGACTATGAAGCCATCAACAGCTGGAAAAGCGCATTGGAAAAGGCCGGGTCCTTTGCGGATGTCCAGATGCATTTTGGAGGCGGCAAAGACATGGAAGGCAGAAAAACCTTCAGGCTGAGGATGACCCATGCCCTTTAAAAGACTCATCTCCTACTGGTCCGGCCTGCGCAAACGGGAACGATATGTTGCCGGTGCAGGGCTTGCGGGGGTTCTTCTTCTCCTATTCTGCCTTCTTGTTCTGATGCCCTTTCTCGAAGCGCGGGACAAGCTGAGCTGCTCCATCAAACGCCAGGAAAAGGTCCTCCAGAAGCTGATCTCCCTGGACGAACAGTATCGCCGCCTCAAGGGATCGAAAGCCCCCTCCCACGGAACAGGCCGGGGCGATTCGGATTTCGCTCTGTCTTCCAGGCTGGACGGCATCCTCAGGGAAGCGGATCTCAAATCCCAGGTTCAGGATTTCCAGACGACCAGATCGTCTGTGAAGAGCCATCATGTGATCCGGACGGAGATCAGGATCAACAGGGTCAAAATGGATCAGTTGATGAAATTTCTCTATCTCGTGGAATTGCCGGAGCATGGGATGAGGATCGATCAAATATCCATAACCAGAACGCCGGCTGAAACGGAATATTTGAACGCGGCGGTAACCCTGAAAACCTACGGGAAGAAGCCATCGGGGCCGGAAAGGCCAGCCGCCTGATTTTTCCTGGAATTGACGAGGCGTCCCATGCTCAAATCTTTTAACCTGCCCCAGTTCATAAAGGATCATCCCGGCCGCTTTTACCGGATCCTCACGCTGGTTCCCGTCGCCGGGGCATTGATCTGGACGGGATGGGACCTGCTTCACGTGCTGAATTCAGCACCCGGCAAGATCGCGTTAACGCGCCCTCCCCTGGCCTCCCTGTCCGCGAAAGATTTGCCGGGCTCCGCTCCAGCGCCTCCCCTTTCCGCCTACTCGTCCATCATGGACAGAAATCCCTTCGGCCTGGCTCCCACCGTCAAAGCGGCGCCGAAGGTGGAGCAGCCGCAACCGCCGCCGCCCCCTCCTCCGCCGGAACTTCTTGGAACCATCTCGTTCGGCAATTTAAAGGGATTCGCCATTCTTAAAGAGGCAGGGCAGACTAAGGCGCGGGTCTATAAAATCGGGGATTCGGTGGGCGGGGGAAGAACCCTCGTCCAGGTTACGAGAAACACGGCCGTTTTCAAAAGGGGCGACAGCATGGAGAGCCTCTATGCGCGCAACCGCCCCATGCAGTCGATTGAGCTTCAGGGAAGAGGAGGGGACAACTCTCAGAAGCCGCTTGCAGAGCGTGTCGAATTTACGAAGAGTATCGGCAAAATGATCGACTCCAGCCAGATCCGCCCCCACTTCACAAGCGGGAAGATGGACGGCTTCACCCTCGGCCTCATCGCCCCCGACAACCCCCTTAAGGCCATGGGCTTCGAAAGCGGAGATATCCTGCAGGGCGTCAACCATCAAATGATCAAGGAACCCAACGATGTTTTTTTGCTCAAGTCCCTGAACGAGGGCCCGTCCTCCGGCAAGACGACCTATCAGATCAAGAGACGAGGACAGCCCATGGTCCTGGCGGTTCCGTAAAAAAACGCCCATGCGGCTTTATGAGAGGCGTTCCCAAAATTCCAATTATTCCTTGACAGTTGTTGCAAAAAAAATAATAAACGAAAAACTATTGGAGCCTGGGTGGCGGAACTGGTAGACGCAAGGGACTTAAAATCCCTCG
>MVRU01000157.1 GCA_002067745.1 Syntrophus sp. PtaU1.Bin005 | reverse complement strand
GTGAGGCCGATGGCATCCACATCGAAGACGCCCGTCGCCTCCGGGCAATTTCCCAGCTTCGGAGGATCCCCGGTGATGATGAGGTAGTTGGTCAGACCGACGGCGTATCCGCCGAGCAGATCGCTCTGCATGCCGATGAGGTTCCGGTCGCGGCAGCAGTAATGAACCACCGGTTCGATTCCCACCTCCTTGAGGATGACCAGGGCCGTAATCATGGGCGATACCCGGGCGCTGGCCCGGGGGCCATCGGGGATATTGATGGCGTCGATGCCGGCTTCATGGCAACGGCGGACCTTGGCAAGCATGTTGCTGAAGTCGCTGGCCCGGGGGGGAAGAATCTCCACGGACGTCACCTTCCGGCCGGAAAACATCTTTGCCGCCAGTCGCGATTTCTCCGCTGTGGGGATGATGTTCTGCTGTGCCGGAGCGGGCCGGCGGGAGACGACTTCAATGTGCCTCCGAACACCGCTGAGACCGCGGACGGCGCGGGCCGCAGTGGCGATATGCTCCGGAGTGGAGCCGCAGCAGCCGCCGATCCCGCGGACGCCCAGTTCGATGAACTTCTTGGCGTATTCGGTAAAATATTCGGGATTGGCCAGATAAAGGGTCCGGCCGCCAACGGTCCTCGGCATTCCGGCATTGGGCATCACAACCACCGGTTTGCTCACCACGGGCAGGATCTTCAGCAGGGCTTCGTACATTCCCGCCGGGCCGGTGCCGCAGTTCAGGCCGATGGCATCCACATGGGGATCGGCTTCAAGAGCGGCGGCCAGCTTTTCCGCCGGCGTTCCGGCAGCCGTTTCGCCTTCTTCGTCGACGGCAAAGGAGGCCAGGACCGGCACCCCCTCCTCCCGGGCAATCCGGGCGGCCAGCTGCAGTTCCTTCAAATCCGAAAAGGTTTCCAGAATCAAAAGATCGATGCCTTCCCCGGCCAGGGCTTTCACCTGCTCCCGGAAGGCGGCTTCGACTTCCGCAATCTCGCCCCCGGCGATCACCTGGCCGCCCTGGGTACAGGGCCCGACGGAACCGGCCACATACAAGTCCGGTCCGGCCGCCTGGCGGGCCAGCTTAACGGCCGCCCGATTGATCTCGGCCACCTTTTCGGCCAGCCCGTAGGGACGCAGCTTGATCCGGTTGGCGCCGAAGGAATTGGTTTCCAGCACCTCCGCCCCGGCTTTCGCATACTGTTCATGGATTTCCCGGACCAGTCCGGGGCTCGTCAGGCACAATTCGTCGTAGCAGGTTTGAATGAAAACACCCTTGTCATAAATCATCGTTCCCATCGCCCCATCAAAAATCAGAGGGGTCTCGACCAGCCGGGAAAGAATATTCTGCAGAGCACTCATCGTGTCACCTCGAAAATCGCCAGACTCCCATTCCGCATCCATGCGCCGTACAGGTCAACCGACTTCCTGCCGGACACGGCGGCTAAAGAGCGCAGCCTCCTGCTGCCGCCGGAATTTCCTCTTTTCATAGCGTTTTTTCCCCGGCCTGTAAAATAAAAATCCCGCTTGTTGCCTTCATCGTGAGCCGCAATTCAAAACGAGATTCCTGCAACCTCGCAACGGATCGATGGGTGGTGCCGACAAGAAAGACGGCGCAGAGTGCGCCCTGGTCAGGGGTTGGAAGTACTCGTCCGGAATCCGGTATTTCTCCCTGAACTGCAGCTTCCGTGCCCCTGGCTCCGGGAAGAAGGCGTTTCGGTGAGGATTTTCACATACTACGGCACAGGCCACCCCTCCGCAAAGAGAAACCGGTTGCGGAAGGGCTTGAGGGGAAAGGAGGGAACGCCCCGTGCGGACGGTCAGGCGCTGCTTCAAACCGTGCCGCAGGAGGCAACCTGCTCGGGGATTTGCCGGTTGCCCGAGATGCTGGTGGAGCCCCGAAGGCCCGTCAGGATCAGCCCTTTTCAGCGGGTTCGGGCGATTCTCCCCCTTCCGGAGGCTTCCGGAAAGAACTTCGGGACGGCTTGCGCCGACGCCGCTTCTTTTGTTCGCCGGAAGTCGGGACGGGCGGCGTGTCGATCTGCTCGGATTCCTCCGCGGCGGTCAGTTCCGGAGGCTGGGGGGGCGGCGTGTTCAGGGTGGCCTGGTAAAAATCGTCCACAAGCATGGCGATCAGGGCCATCTCATCCTCGTTCTGCAGCAGAGTTTTAACCAGGGGAAGAAAGCGCTGCATGTGTTCAACCTGAAGGCAGTCCCGCATTCTCAGCTTGGCCTCCAGCAGGGCGGTGACACGCTGGGAAACGATGCCCTCCACTTCCTCGTCTGCGGGCAGAGTCCTCTGCTGCAGGTTAATGCTGAAGGACTTCGCGATGTCCCGCAACCGGAACTGCTCCATTTCCGCGACAAGAGAAATGGCCGTACCGCTGGCGCCTTTGCGGCCTGTGCGGCCGGCGCGGTGAATGTAGGCTTCGGGATCCTCAGGGGGCTCATACTGAATGACATGGGACAGATCGGGGATATCGATGCCCCGTGCGGCTACATCCGTAGCCACCAGAAACCGGAGAAGCCCGTTTTTAATCCTCGCCATCACTTTTTCGCGGGCTTTCTGGGTCAACTCGGAACTCAGCTCATCGGCATCATAGCCGAACCGCTTCAGTACGACGCTCACAAAATGGACCGTGGACTTGGTGTTGCAGAAGATGATGGCGGAGACGGGATTTTCCGCCTCGATAATCCGCACCAGGGAGCGCTCCTTGCCCATACCGGGAACCACATAGTAAATATGCTCCGTCTCCGTCACATGAACCGAATCCCGGCTTAAGCTCAGCAGCTCCGGCTTCCTCAGGAATTCACCCGCCAGGCGAAGGACGTGCGCGGGAAAGGTGGCCGAAAGCAGGTAACCGTTGATCTTTCGGGGGATGAATTCCTGAATCCGCCTCATGTCCGGGTAGAACCCCATGGAAAGCATGCGGTCCGCCTCATCGAAGACGAGAATCGA
>MVRU01000156.1 GCA_002067745.1 Syntrophus sp. PtaU1.Bin005 | reverse complement strand
TAGCGCAGCTCTTCATGATAGTCGCCGACGAGCCATTCAATGTAGGGATAAAGCTCCAGCTTCTTCTCCTTGTTCGACTCGTTCGTCAGGGAAACAAGCCAGAGTTCGCAATCGTCGTCGACGGGGACGAAATAGGTGATGCGGGACGCTACGCCGTTGTTTTTTTGCGCGATCGTCGTATAGCCGAGGCCGTGACGGCACTCATAGGTGTCCGGCTCGACCCGGAGCGGCTGATATGTCAAAGACCATACTTTTGCTTTTTTGCCGGCGGCACGCTCTTCCCGGGCGTAAATGTAGCGTCCCGGCCTATCGAAATTCTTGTAATCCGGGGCCCACCGCAGGAGACGATCCGTGCGGCAATCGCGGTAGAAGCTGTATCCTCCGGCGCACTGGGAGATAATGGCGCAATACTTGTCGTTCGTCAGGTAATTGATCCAGGGAGTCGGTGTTTCGGGATGAGAGATAATAAATTCGAGCCCGTCAGATGAAAAATGTCCGTACTTCATGTTCTTTGTCTCTTCTCCTTTTTTGATGAGCGCGCGATTTATGCCTTCCGGTTAACGGCATCAATCGCATACGCGAATTAAATCCGGCACACATTTTACTCACTCTCGTGTGGAGGGAAGGAACGCGTACAAGTTATATGGAAAATAAACCGAGCGTATGAGTAAAATGAATGCTGGGTTAGGTTCAGGCCGATGACTTACGTCATCTTGCTCTGTAAGCCGTGCTTTCACCTAACCTATTGATAATCATAGATAAAAATATGTTTAAAAAGTTTAACATAAGCAAAATAAAAGTCAAGAAATACTTATGTAAATTTAGCGTGCGGAAAAAGGGTAATAAATATCGCGGCGGGAATGCAAAAAATCTCTTCTCGTGCGCTATTAAAACCGTCCGGAAATCCCCTCAGCCATGCCCCGGATACCCCTTAAACCCCCTGCCACCAGCGTTCCCTGTGCTGCTGGGGATGATGATCGATAACGTAGTCAAGAATGCACTGCTTATGGCAATCGCGGATTTTTCTAAATGCCAGGCCTGTCAAATAGTTATATTCCTCCTGAAATTCCTTGGAATGCCTCTGCCAGATCACCTCGGACTCGACGCAAACCGTCCCCTCAACATCCGGAAATTCAAACATGACGTTGAGCCGATCGCCTGGCTCATGCTTTTCCACCGTTTCCACGCAAGCGCCTGTCGTGCTGAGATCTTTTGTCCTGGCAACTCCTTCATTGTGCTTCACAAACCCCATGTAGCGAATTGGCAAGATTATGTTCCAACGGACTGACCCTCTCTTCTCATCCATTGAACACCTCCTTAATCCTGTCTACGGCAGGATTAGCTCCACCACCCGGCCTCACGTGGACAGACCCGGTGTACCGCTTTTCTGCGGCAGCGTATCGATGTAGACGCGAGGAGTAATGTTAACTTTTCCAAAGCTACGCCTTCTCCAATCCCGCTCAACCTCAACTTTCTCCCGCCTGTGTCGCCTTCAGTATCCTTGCCATGCTCATGAGACGCTGTCTGTCGAAAGAAATGCCGGTGCGCCAGAGAGGTCCGTCTGCTCTCGACCATACAACACGCCCCAGAAGATGCATAGGCTCAAAACCGTCCCGGAAATCAAACCACATCTCCAGCGGTGTCCTTGGCCGCAGTTCGCGGCTACTGTCTATCCGGGCTCCACCGCCGCTGATATCCCTGCATGCCGCCTGTCCACGCGTTCCGATCTTCAAGTCCTTGAACTCAATAGGAACATCCTCCACAAGAAAACGGCAGAATGTCCGCTTGTCGTCCGGTCCTGAAGGATCGCCGGAAACAATCTCCAATTCGTTTCTTTTTGCCTTTGGCATAATCTTATTTTACCTCCTTTCCTAAGATTTTTGAAGCTAAATCTTATGCTTCTAACTCCTTGCGAATCGCAGAGTTATCTGAAAAAACCTACTCTGGGATCTTGGCGATGGCGCCGGCGGCCGCCTCTCCATAACCTGGCCGGAGTTTTCCCAAATCGAAAAAGGAAGCTCCATCCCTGCTAGGCTGGGCGGCCCATGAACTGCGACCATCAAAATCCGCAATACTATAAAGTCCGCTGTCAAATGCCGGAAGCCCGGAGACAGATACATGGCTTACAGCCGATACTGTATCGTCTAAGCTCAATCGGGCCGCCGTCTCAATCAATACCGGAAGAGGAAACCCCGCCCTTGCTGGGCTGGGGCTTTCCTTCATCGGAAGAGGAAACCCCGCCCTTGCTGGGCTGGGGCTTTCCTTCATCGGAAGAGGAAACCCCGCCCTTGCTGGGCTGGGGCTTTCCTTCATCGGAAGAGGAAACCCCGCCCTTGCTGGGCTGGAGATCTGGCTATCCGAGCCGCCACCAACCGAACCCCTGGAAGCTGAAAGCATCCGGTTAATCTCCGCTTTGAGTGTCTGTGTGATAAACGGTATAAATTTTTGCGGTACCCAGTCCGGCGATTCGGCGATCGTGACCAAGGGCGTAGCCACGCCGGCGACAGAGAACAGACGCTCTAGAAACCATGCGATCCCGTGCTTCAGTTCTGATGTGATCTCCTGCCGGGGCGAGCCGAAGGCAACCTTTCGGTAAATTGCTGATTTCATATTGCCCTGTTCGACGAAATAATCCTCGTCGATATCAACGAGGACGGGCCTCTGTTCCCGGCGAAAATCGGGCAGATCGGACAACCGCAAGACATGAACTCTGATGCGCCGGCCGTTCACAACCATCTCTCTTTGCGACGGCTTGTCTTCGCTGTGCGACGGAATAACATGATATATCTCGTCGATGATGCCGCAATAAACAGCCGGGTAAATAAAGTTTCCTTCCTCGAAACGCAGGCCCCACAGAACAGCATCCATGCACTCTTCCCAGCCCGAAGGCGCCGGAACAGCCATATCCGCATGGGCATCGGCATGAATGAGGACCGCCCCCTTGATACCCGAAAGCGCCCAAATATTAAAAGCGAGGCCGTGATCCGATACCACCTGGACGTGCGGTTTTCGG
>MVRU01000155.1 GCA_002067745.1 Syntrophus sp. PtaU1.Bin005 | reverse complement strand
TCGGTTTTACGGGGTCGGACCGGTTTTATTACGGCAAACCCATTTCCGGAACGATCTATTTTTTTACCTTCGGCCTGCTGGGGATCGGGTGGATTCTCGATCTCTTTCTGATCCCCTCCATGGCCCGCGAAGCGGACCTGCGCTTTGTTCAGGGAAAAATCGATTACAATGTCGCCTGGCTTCTGCTCACCTTCCTGGGACCGTTCGGTGTTCACCGGTTTTACATGGGGAAATGGCTTACCGGCTTTCTGTACCTGTTTACCCTGGGGATCTTCGGAATCGGCTATATCTACGATTTCTGGACCCTCAACGATCAGATCACGGTTTTAAACGCATCGGACCGCTGAAGTCCGATGCCCGATTTATTCCTCAAGGAGATGTAACCCCATGAAAAAGATGCTGCTGAGTATATCGGTGCTTTTAATAACGGGCTGCTCCAGCGGCCCCGTTCTTTACCCCAACGCGCACCTTCAACGGGTCGGGGAAGCACAGGCCCAGAGGGAGGTGGGGGAGTGTGAAGCCCTTGCCGACCAGTACGTGAAATCCGATGCGGGCATTGCCGCAGCCAAGAGTACGGCTATCGGCGGGGCCGGGGGCGCCGTTATCGGGGGTGCCGCCGGCGCCGTGACGGGAAGCCTGGGGCGGGGTGCAGGCGTCGGCGCAGCGGCAGGCGCAGCGGCAGGACTGGTGCACGGCATGATCCGGGCTTCGGAACCGAGCCCCATTTTCAAGAATTTCGTGACCCGCTGCCTCCAGGAAAGGGGATACGAGGTTATCGGCTGGGAGTGACGGTTCAGGCGCACGGCGGCCCATTCAGTGCGTGCCGCAGCGCCTCTTCAATCCCCGGATATTGATACTCGAACCCTGAGGCGATCAGCTTGCCCGGAACGGCTCGAAGGGAGGCGAGAAACTCCTCGTCGGCCATTTCACCGAAGAGGGCGTGCAGCAGGAACGCGGGGATCCTGAAGAGGGTGGGGCGCTTTAGTATCCGGTTCAGGTGTTCCGTGAATTCTCGGTTGGTGACGGGATAAGGCGCGCACAGGTTGATCGGCCCGGACAGCGACTCGCGGCAGAGAATATGATCGATGGCGGCCATGAGGTCATCGATGGCGATCCAGCTCATGTACTGCCTTCCCGAACCGAGAACGGCGCCCAGGCCGAATTTGTAAAAGGGGAGCAAGCGCTGCAGCATGCCCCCCTCCCGGCTGAGCACAGGGCTGATGCGAAGGTAGACCACGCGGATCCCCGCCTCCTGCGCCGCAAGGGCGGCGGCCTCCCACTTCCGTCCTGTTTCGGCCAGAAAGCCTTTCCCCCCCGGCCCTTCTTCATCCACGAACGTGTCCCCGCAGCTCCCATAGAAGCCGATGCCGGAAGAGGAGAGAAACACCTGCGGAGGCCTGCTCAAACCGGCAAGGGTTCCGGCCAGGAGCGAGGTGCTGCGGATCCGGCTTGACAGGATTCTTTCCTTCTTCGCCTTCGTCCACCTTCCCTCTCCGAGGTTGTCCCCGGAGAGATTTATGGCTGCGTCGATGGTTTCATCGCCCTGCAGGTCGATGACGCCTTCCAGGGGGTTCCAGAACAGGCCGTCCTGTGCCCTGTTCCGCACGAGCCGAAGGACCGTGTGTCCCTGCGCTTGAAGATGCGGAACCAGGATGGAGCCGATAAAACCCGACGCTCCTGAAATCAGAATCCTCATAAAAAAGCCCCTCCGAACGGCCTTCAGGGTCATCCTGCCGCGCCGAGGAAGAGACGCCCGCCTCGAACGGGACAATTTCCATGCATTGACATTCAGCAAAAGACCTTTTAAACTAGATTCGGCCTTCAATTTTGTCAAGCAGGCGTTCTTTTCTTAATGGCCCTCCGGGTAGAGAAGGATGTTGAAATGGTTGCGCGATTTCAACGGCCGATGGTCAAAATGGACCTGCAGAATGTACTGTATCTTTCCTATCTTGTTCCTGTCGCCCGTCTCCGCCCGTTAGTTCCTTCGGAGTTGCGGCTCAATGCGGCGGGAAACGGGGTCTTTCTGTCGATTGTGGCCATGCAGTGCAGAAAGGTGCACCTGTCCTTCCTGGGATGGCCAAGTTTCAGTTACGATCAGCTCAACCTTCGCACCTATGTCATCGATCCGAAGACGGGCAATCCGGCGGTTTACTTTTTTCGAAGCGGCGTCTCTTCAAATCTCATCCCCGTGGCGACTCGTGTGCTGGGCATCCCCTGGGAGCACATTTCCTTCAGCCTGGCTGTGGAGCAGGACGGAAGCGGCGCGGATTTCTATAGGGCTGCCGGCGACTGGAACGGAGAAATCGAGATCCGGATGAAGTCTACTCCGGCTGAGGATTCTGATGCCACGATCATCGGCGTCATTACAGGGCCGCTGGCGGGATTCATCGGCAGCGGCGAACGGTTGAAGAGAATCGCCATCAAACACGAGGTTCTGGATGTGCGCCGTCTGTCTCTCCTGCGGATCCGGTTTCCCCTTCCCGTTGAGGCCGGCCTGCTGGCCGCCCCTGAACTGGAAAGGCCCGACAGCGTGCTCATCGTTCCCGAATCGCAGTTTTCTGTGTTTATTTAGCGGAAGGAGGCGTGCCAATGACAGCTGTCGAGGTCACAGTGGCGGCGCTCATCGCGGGAGCAGCCATGGCGGCATTAACTGAATTCGGATACCGCCGGGGGGTGATCAAGGCGAACCTGCTTCTGATCGATGGGGACTTTGCTCTGAAGACAGCCGGGATTCGAGCGGGAAAGCCCCTTGTGTACGTTGTGGGCGTCGTCGTTCATCTCTTCACCAGCGCCGCGTTCGGGGTGGCGTACTACGTCTTGTCGCGGCTGTTGAAATTTGACCCGGAAAATTCAGCCGCGCTGGCTGCCTATGTCTTTGTTCTCTGGCTGTCCATGCTCTTCCTTGCGCTTCCCATAGCAGGCCAGGGCCTGCTGGGCAGGCGTGCGGCACCCTCGGCGTGGTACGAGCAGCTTGCTCTGCACGCCGTGTTCGGAGCGGTTCTGTGGCTGGGGCTGG
>MVRU01000154.1 GCA_002067745.1 Syntrophus sp. PtaU1.Bin005 | reverse complement strand
TCTCTATCTTCGACGTCGCACGGTTCAAAAAATTATAATTCAGCTGAAAAGGCCCGTCATGCTTGACAAAACCCAGACGGCGGCCAACATGCACGCCCGTAACCCTTGCCGTTGCCAGCACTTTTATGGCAGCCAGTATGAATAAAGCCGTCAGCAAGAACAACAGGATACGTTTGCTGAGAGCCTTGCGGTCTTTCTTGCGGGGCGGCTTCTTCTTTTTCTCAAAGAATGTGCTCGCGATATGGTCCGAAATTTCTTTTTTCATTGTAACATCAATGCGATACTTGTCAATATGTTCTCTTATCTATTTGGCTGCAGAAGCACTTTATGCTTAGGTGCTAACATGCTGAAAGGCCAATGAGATAAAGCTATATCTAATAAGGCGATGTGGGGTCAAGCGACTGATTCAGACATGCCGGAGGTTCTTTCCCAATCATTCGGTATAGATTTTTTAAATGAAGTCTGTAAAGCTCATCGAAAGCGACGTTTTTATCCCCGTACCACCAAAACCAGTCGCTGCCTTCCAAAATATGGACTTGTTTCATGATGCGTTCATCCTGGAGCTGTTGCGGGGTCAAAGAATTCCTCGCTTCCGCAAGGCATTCCCATGCCGCATTTTTGGCAGGATGCCCCATCCACTTGTTCAGCGTGCCATGAATCCATGAGCCAGTCACCATGGCCGGAAGACAATGACGCACAGGATGCCCAACGAGATATTCCCGCACCGTGACCGCTTTTGTATACGTGGATTCACTGATACGCTGGTAGAGGGTTCTCAAAAAATCCCTGCCGTCATTGCGGTAATACTCCCAGGCATTTTCTCCGTCAAGCGCCACCGTCACAAGGCAATCGTCATCTCCGAAATATTCATGGATCTTCAAAATATGATACATAAAATTATCCACGGCGTCAGTGGTCCGCCAATGCTGATACTCAAAGCCTATCAGATCCGAAAGATATTTATCGCGGAACAGAATAGTCAGAGGGCCGTTTTTGGTCTTCATGCCGTATGGACGATAAAGAAGGCGCCCGTCACGACGGATCTTTTTAACCGTATTCCATAGCATCGCCTCGTCGGTGACGATCCATTTCACTTGCGACTTGGCAAGGCACGGCAGGATGTCCATCGAAACCGCCTGCTCGGAAGGCCACATCCCGACCTCTATGTCGCCGAAACGCTCGCGATAGAATCTCACCGCCTCCTGGACATGCCAGATCGCATCTTGAGGTTGGGAAAAAATCGTCCTGGGCAAAGGCGTATTCGGATTGGCGTCACGCGCGGCAAACGAAGAAAACAACAAGGGAAGGATGGGATGGAAATACGGAGAGACGCTAATCTCAAGTCTCCCCTCATCCTGCAGCCTCTTGTATGTCGGGACGATCTCATTCAGAATGCCGAACTGCCTCGAGACAACGGTCTGCTTCTCTTCCTCCGTGAAATATCTTCCTTTTTTCACGAGCGAACGCAATTCAGGAATGCTGGCGCGGAAATAGGGATCTATCCACGACAGATTGAACCAAACCTGCAGGTCCAGATAATCCTGGTCGGAAAATCCGTAATCCTCATGTTTTTTTAAAAAAAGCTCATAATAACGCGGATGGATGGAAATAATGCGGTTTAAATCAGCGGAAAAGAAATTCTCCCTGACAAAATGCTTCTCCTCTGATGTTAATTCAGAGGAGCGTTTTTGCGTTAAATACAGGAAACGGTCTGAGAGGCGGCCTGCGGCATATTCTTCGATCTGTTCGATCAAGGAAGGAACGACATTGAAGGTTTGATGGACGTCGGGGAATTCGTCCAAAAGCAGGGCCATATCAAGATAATCTTTTGTGCCATGCAGCCGCACCCAGGGAAGCTCCGCCTCCCCTGTCAGGAGGTTCTTATAGTACGGCTGGTGCATATGGAGGATGAATGCGAGATAAACCATAGAGAAACAATTACTTTAAAAACAACTTTGTATTAACTATACATAAATAATATGAAAGATATATTACCATGTCCAGAGGCAATTTGCAAAATAATCCCCTCCTTTCAACCCTTTTTTGAGAAGAATCCTTGAGCCCCTCCCATTTCAAACAGCCCCCCCCGAATAGTCCCAACAGCATTTCTGCGGAGGTCCGCCTTAAGAATACAAATAAAAACCCCGAAGGGGTTTATCCCTTCGGGGTTTGTAAGCTTCCTTGATACTTCTATTTGTCCTTAGAAGGACACCTTGCAGGAAGCGATCGCTTCAGCCGCTGTCTCACCCTGCTTGCTACCCGAGCTTTCCGAGGCAATAGCCTTGCCAGGGAAGAACCAACCGCAGAGCAAGCCAAGCTGGACGTCTTCCGTGTAATTGTAAATCAGGTTGACGTCGATTTCCTGGCCGAGCGCTTTCTTGCCGGCATTGAAGTAATAACCACTGCCGTCATAGTCGTTCATGTCCATAACGCCAGAGATGGAGCTGGCTTTTGCCATCAACAAATACACATAATCCAACTGCAGCCACACATCTTCGATAGGAGAGAATTTCGCCATCGCGTCGATGTTATGCGCGTTAGACTGCGGGAAGAGTGCATTGATGATATGGCCATTGGTCTGGTTTTCGAACATCGGATCCCAGGCGTGATACGTCTTGCCTGCGTTCGCTCCAAGGCCAGTGCTGTCTCTGTTAGCATCACCGGAGAAGTAAGAGTAGATCAACCCGAATGTCGGGGTGTACTTCCAACCCGGTGTAACCATAACCACAGACTGCGCTGCCCATGCGCTACGATCTCTCTCAACAATACCTGTCGTCGTAGCCGGGCTGACCTTTGTACCGAACTGATAAGCGATTTCCTGTTGAATGTTCAGCTTGCTGTTCGGCATGGTGCTAACACGGCCACCAATCGTCTGCACGCTGTCAAGCTTGTCAACAGCGGTGTTGGTGCCGATGTACTTGGCGCTGGAATCATCCTTCGACCAGAAGTAACCTTCGGCCAAGGTGTTCCACTTATCGGAGAACTGATAAGCGGCATTGATACCGTAAAGGTTAATCCAATCG
>MVRU01000153.1 GCA_002067745.1 Syntrophus sp. PtaU1.Bin005 | reverse complement strand
CTGACGAAGGACCACGACGCCACGGCGGAGTGCACGATCTTTCATAACGATGTGCGCTCCTATGGGAAGGACTTCGAGCGTTACGTCGACAGGACCCAGGCCCTGGAGGGCATCCGGTTCATCCGCAGCTATGTCTCCATAGTCCGTGAGGACCCGGTCACCAAGAATGTCATCCTTCGGTACTCCACCCCCGACGAAGGGGTGAAGGAAGAGGAATTCGACATGGTGGTCCTGGCCGTCGGCCTGGCGCCGCCCAAGAATTATCTGGAGATGGCGGAAAAATTCGGCATTGAGCTCAATGAGCACGGTTTCGCCAAAACGGATCTCACAAATCCGATCCAGACGACGAAGCCGGGGATCTTTGTCAGCGGCGGCTTCCAGGGTCCTCTGGACATTCCCGAGTCTGTGTTCAGCGCCAGCGGGGCCGGCTCCCAGATCGGCGAGCTTCTCGACTACCGCCGGGGCAATCTGTCCACGGAGCGGATCTATCCGGAGGAGAAGGATGTGTCCGCTGAGGAGCCGAAGATCGGCGTCTTTGTGTGCCACTGCGGGGCGAACATCGGCAGGATCGTCAATGTCCCCGAGGTGGTCGAATACGCCCTGACCCTGCCCAACGTGGTCTACGCCCAGGAGCAGCTGTTCTCGTGCGCGACGAACTCCGCCCAGGAGATCTCCGATAAGACCAGGGAACTGGGGCTCAACCGCGTGATCATCTCGGCCTGTTCGCCCAGAACCCTGGAGCCTCTGTTCCGGGATACGGTCCGGGAGGCGGGGATCAACCAGTATTACTATGAAATGGCGAATATCCGGGAGCACAACTCCTGGGTGCACCAGAAGGAAAAGGAAGAGGCCACGCAGAAGGCCAAGGACCTCACGCGGATGTCCGTAGCCCGGGCCCGTATGCTGCAGCCCCTGCAGGAATTCGATCTCCCCGTGAACAACAACGCCCTGGTCGTGGGCGGCGGGATCGCCGGGATGGTCTGCTCCCTCTCCATCGCCGAACAGGGGCACGATGTCTACCTGATCGAAAAGGGGAAGGATCTGGGCGGCAACGCCAACCGGGTCCATTACACCCTGGAAGGGCTGGATGTTCAGGCCTACCTGAGCGATCTGAAGCAGAAAATCTACCAGAATCCAATGGTTCATGTCTATACGGATGCGACCATTACAGAGGCTGCCGGTTATATCGGGAATTTCGTCACGACGGTAAAGTCTCCGCGGGGAACCACGGAGATCAAACACGGGGCGTCCGTCCTTGCGATCGGTGCGGAGGAATACAAACCGACCGAATACCTCTACGGCCAGGATGAACGGGTCATGACGCAGCTGGAGCTGGAGGAGAAGATCGTCAAGGAAGACGAAGGGATCGGCAATGCCCAGTCTCTGGTGATGATCCAGTGCGTAGGCTGCAGAAACGAGGACCGGAATTACTGTTCGAGGATCTGCTGCACCCATGCCATCAAGAATGCCCTGAAGCTGAAGGAAAAGAATCCCGAAATGGATATCTACATCCTCTTCCGGGATATGAGGACCTACGGGTTCTCCGAGGATTATTACCGGGAGGCATCAGAGAAGGACGTGAAATTCATCCGCTTTGAACCGGCGGATGCCCCCCAGGTGGAGCCGGTTGTCGAGGAAGGGCGTCCCGTCCTGCGGGTGACCGTTCCCGACCCGATTCTGGGTCAGTATATGGCCCTGGACGCCGATTATCTCGTCCTGTCCGCCGCAACGCTTCCATCGGAAGCGACCAAGGAAGTGGCGGCGCAGTTCAAAGTTGTTTTGAGCCTGGACGGCTTCTTCAAGGAAGCCCACGTGAAACTGCGGCCGGTGGAGTTCGCCACCGACGGCGTGTTCCTCTGCGGTCTGGCTCAGTATCCCAAGCACATCACGGAAACGATCAACCAGGCTTACGGTTGTGCCGGCCGGGTTCTGACGCTGCTGTCCCGTGATACGGTCACCGCCTCCGGTTCCGTCTGCGAGGTGAATGAGAAGAGGTGCATGGGCTGCGGTGCCTGCGCGACGGTGTGCACTTACGGGGCCATCGAGATGCGCGAGACCAAGCAGGGCCGGAAGGCGACCATGAATCCCGTTCTCTGCAAGGGTGACGGCCTCTGTAACGCCATGTGTCCGACGGGAGCGATTTATCTGAAGCACTATACGGAAGATGAGCTGATGGCCCAGATCGATGCGATCGTTCCGGAACAGGTGGCCGTGGAAGTCGAATAAAACCGGGTTGTCTTTTCAACGGCTGGGGGGTAAACGCCGTTAGCCGTTGAAGGGCAACATGGGATAGAAGCAGGAAGAAAGATTCTCAGGAAGGAGAAAGAAATGGCTGAAAAATTTAAGCCCCGGATCATCGGCTTCGTGTGCCACTGGTGAGCATACGGCGCCGCTGACCTGGCTGGAGTTTCCAGACTGCAATATACACACGAAATGAGGCTGGTCCGTGTCATGTGCACGGGGCGGGTAGATTTAACCCATGTACTTCGTGCCTTCATGAACGGTTGCGACGGGGTGTTCGTCGGCGGATGCCACCTCGGGGAGTGCAACTATATCACGAACGGCAATTACCATGCGCAGAACATGGTGGCCCTGGCGAAGAAGCTTCTGGAGCGCATCGGAATGGATCCCGAGCGCCTGCGGCTGAACTTCATGTCGGGCGCGGAAGCGAACCTTTATGCGGACTGCGTCAACGCCTTCGTCAAGACGATCAAGGAAATCGGTCCACTCGGCGTCAAGGAAGGAATCGCCAAGGAAGACCTCGATGCCCGGCTGGAGGAACTTTCCCGGCAGATCCCCTACATCAAGGTGATGACGAACGAAAAGCTGGGGACTCCTGTGTACAGCCACGAGGAAGTGGAGAAGCTGTTCACCACGGAGGAGGTCGAGAAGCTCTTCAGCGAGAAGCTGTCGTACTACATCGATCCCCAGAAGTGTCAGGCCTGTATGACCTGTGCGCGCCGGTGCCCCGTTGAAGCGATCATCAGCGAGAAGAAACAGGTTCATATCATTCAGCAGGATAAATGCATCCGCTGTGGTGCCTGCTTCGCCGCCTGTCCGCCTCAGTTCGGCGCGATTACGAAGCTGGTAGGTGAGACTGTTCCCCCGCCTCCCCCGGAGGGCCAGAGGGACATCGTCAAAAAGGGCAAGGAAGCGACAGCGT
>MVRU01000152.1 GCA_002067745.1 Syntrophus sp. PtaU1.Bin005 | reverse complement strand
GCCGAATTCGCCATCACCCAGCCCGTCTTTGATGCGGAAGCCCTGCTGCGCTTTCTGGACCGTGTCGAACGATACGCGAAGCGGATACCCGTTCTGGCCGGAGTGTGGCCGCTCCTGAGTTATCGGAATGCGGAATTTATGAACAATGAAGTTCCCGGCGTCGTGGTGCCGCAGGAGATCCTCCGCCGCATGGCCGGATGCGGGTCCGGGGATGAAAGCCGGCACGCGGGAATCGAGATCGCCAGGACCATCTGTGCGGAAATCCATGACCGGGTTGCCGGTTTTCAGGTGTCCGCCCCCCTGAACAATGTCGAAATCGCCCTGGCCGTATTGGGGAAAAGCGAAGGTTAAGGGGCGGAAGGGAAAACTTTTTTTGTATGGAAATAATTTTTTGACACTGATATGAGAAAGGGGAATCATCCAAACGAATTAAAGAGTTAATGGATCAGGGTTCCCAGGGGTATAACGACTGAATAGGACCAGAGTGAAAGCGAAATGATTGTTCGATGCTGGGGGGCAAGGGGGTCCATTCCCGTTTCCGGGAAAGAATATCTGAAGTATGGAGGCGATACAACCTGTATCGAAATTCGGACGCAGCAGGGAGAGGTTATCATCGTCGATGCCGGCTCCGGGATCCGGGGGCTTGGGAACCTCCTGCTCAAAGAGCGCCGCTTCGACTACACCCTGATCTTTACACATGCCCACTGGGATCATCTGATCGGATTTCCCTTCTTCAAGCCGATCTACCACCCAGGAACGCGCATGACGCTCATCGGTTGCCCCTTTGTCCAGATTTCCGCCCGGGAGATGATCTCGCGCATCATGGCGCCGCCGAACTTTCCCCTCACCCTTGGAGACGTCTGCGCCAATCTGGCTTTCCGGCCGGCCTGCGTTGAACCCTTTGACATAGGTTCCATGCGGATAACGCCCGTTCCCCTGAGCCACCCCGACGGCGGCGGCGGCTATCGTTTTGAGGAGGCCGGCAAAAGTTGCGTGTTATTGACAGACAATGAATTGACCCACCGCCATCCCGGCGGGCTTCTTTATGAAGATTATCGCCAGTTTGCCGAAGGGGCGGATTTGCTCATCCATGATGCGGAATATACCGAGGCGGACTATCTGAAAAAAAAGGCATGGGGCCACACCGTATATAGGGACGCTCTGCGCCTGGCTCTGGGTGCGGGTGTGAAGAAACTGGGATTGTTCCACCACAACCAGGAACGAACGGATTCGGAGCTGGATTCCATCGTGGAAGACTGCCGCAAGGCCATCCTGCTTGGCGGGCATCGGCTGGACTGCTTTGCTCTCGAGCAGGAAATGGAGATTTCCCTGTAGAATAAACGGAATGCGGCACCGGGAGTCGATCATCAAGCCGCTTATTCATAAGCGCAATGGCAGCGGCCGCAGGGATATGTCGGAGCGTTCGAAAGAACAGGAGGTTGAAAATGCCGCAGATATTGATTGTAGAAGATGATGATGAACTCCGGACCGTTTTGAAAGAGGTCCTGGAGCAGGAAGGATATGGGGTGTGTGAAGCGTCGGACGGCAGGGCCGCCATGGAAATGCAGCGCCTGACAGGGGCCGATCTCGTCATTACGGACCTGATCATGCCGGAAATGGATGGAATAGAAACCATCATGGCCCTGCGGAAGGGATTCCCCTGGGTAAAAATTATCGCCATGTCCGGCGGACACCGCGCCGGTCCGAGGGCCTTTCTCAACCTGGCCAAGGCGCTGGGTGCGCATCGGACGCTTCACAAACCGTTTGTTTTCCAGGATATGCTGGAAGCGGTTGATGAACTTCTGGAGGAAACGTCCTGGGACAGTCCGAAAGGCCGCGTTTTGTCCTGAGGAATCCGCAGGCGGCAACCTGCGGACAACCTGCCGGGAAAGTGAAAGGAGCTGGGAAGTTTCATGCGCAGAGTGCCTTCGGAAAAGCTGGAGCCGGGGATGATCCTGGCCAGGCCGATCCTGATGAAAAACGGAATGGTCCTGTTCGGAGAGGGGACGGAATTGACGGACGGCTATATCGAGCGGATTCGAAACATGGCCGTTGAATCCATCCAGGTCGAAGGCAGCGCCCCCTTGACCGAACCGTGGGAAAAATTGATGGAGGAACTGGAGGCGAGATTCCGTCCCGTGGAGCAGCAACCCTACATGAAACTGTTGAAGAAGCTGGTGGAAGAGCAGATCACCGAGCATTACCAATCATGAGGACCTGCTGACGGAATCCCGGGGATAAGGCCATTTCATGGATATCAGGATATTGCGCCAGAAGATTGAAAAGATCGAAATGCTGCCCACCGTTCCCGACGTGATCAAACGCCTGGCCGTGATCATCGGGAATCCAAAGATTTCGCTCAGCGAAATCAGCAGCTTTATATCCAGTGACCCGATCCTTACCAGCAGAATCCTGAAAATGGTCAATTCCGCCATTTTCGGGTTTCCGGGAAGGATTTCCTCCGTCACGCACGCGGTGACGCTGCTGGGCTTCAATGTGATCAAGGGGCTGCTGATGGGGGTCACGGTTCTGGATCTCATGGAAACGACCATGATCGGCCTCCGGGAGCATTCCATCGGCTGCGCTGCCGCGGCGCGGACCATCGCGGCCAGGAAGGGGCTGAAGAACACGGAGGATGTGTCCGTGGCCGGATTGCTTCATGACCTCGGCAAGGTGATCCTCCTGCTGCAATTTCCCCAGGATTACGGGATGGTCCTGAAGACGGCGGAACGGAAAGGGATGCTGGTCTACGACGCTGAACAGGAGCATTTTTCGGAATCGCATGCGACAGTGGGTCTGTGGCTTGCCGAAAAATGGCAGTTTCCGAAGCATCTGACGGATGTCATTGCCTTCCATCACAAGCCCGGCCTGGCAAAGGACGCCCCCATGGAGACCGCCATCGTCCATCTGGCGGACATCCTGACCCGGGGCATGGGCTTCGGTTATGCCGGCGACGCCCTGGTTCCGGCGGTTTCCCCCGCTGCCTTCGAGCAACTCAATCTCAGCGAAGAGGATATCCGGGATGTTCTGCGAACCATTGATTCCATGAAGGGAATGGGGGATGACCTGGGATGGTGAGCAGAAAAACCATCGTATTGATCGGCGGAAATCCGGATACGTTCATCCTTCTGGAGCGCGAACTGTGCGCCTCTTATTCCGTTGTTTTCTTCAAGGGGATTCAGCAGGCCCTGGATTTTCTTTACAC
>MVRU01000151.1 GCA_002067745.1 Syntrophus sp. PtaU1.Bin005 | reverse complement strand
GGGCCATCTTTCTTCCCGTGGATTACGAGGCCTATGCCTCTGTTTCCCGCCGGATCAAGGCCGTGCTTCTGAACGTGACCCCCGTCATGGAGGATGTCGGCATCGATGAAGCCTACCTGGACATAACCGATCAGGCGGATTCCGATGAAGAAATCGCTCGGAAGATCAAGGCCGGCATCTTTGAACAGACGGGGCTGACCTGCTCCATCGGCATCGCTCCCAATAAGCTTCTGGCAAAGATCGCCTCGGACATGGAGAAGCCCGATGGGCTGACGATCTTCAGGGAGGAGGATATCGAGCGGAGACTCTGGCCCATGGCGATCAGAAAACTTTACGGGATCGGGCCGAAGACGGAGGAGCATTTGAAGGCCATGGAGGTGGACACAGTCGGGAAGCTGGCGGCATTGCCCCGCGAAGCCCTTGTTCAGCGCTTCGGCTCCTCTTACGGCAACTACCTCTACGAGGCGGCGCGGGGGATCGACGAGAGCCCCCTGGTGACCCGCTGGGAGCCCAAATCCTTCAGCAGGGAGACGACGTTCCAGGTGGACGAGAAGGATTGGCAGTCCATAGCCAGGACGGTTGCCGAATTGACGAGGGAGGTCGTTTCCGATCTGGTCGGGAAGGGCTACGCTGCCAGGAACGTTTCCCTGAAGATCCGCTACAGCGATTTCCGCACCATCACCCGGGCATGCTCCACAGCGACGGCCGTTATGGAGGAGGAGGAAATCCGGCGCCTGGCTTTTTCCTGCCTGAAACGGGTCGATCTCAAAGGCCGGAAAATCCGGCTGGTCGGCGTCCGGGTCGGCTCCCTGGAAAAGATTGCAAAGATTTCCTCCCGGGTATAAGGAGGACGTCACATTGTGGGCACACAAGGAGAGAACGAATGAAGAGATTGGCGGTCACCGGAAGCCCCGGGGAAAAGCGGCCCCTGGCGGCGCTCCGGCAGGAAAGCCGCGGATGGAGCGGCATCAGTGGCGGTAGGAGCTGATCCGATATGATCGCATATGCCAGATGCTTTCTTCTCCTCATGTTTGCGCTCGCACTGGCACTGACCGGCTGCGCTAAAAAAGGGGTGTATGCGCCCGGACCGCAGCCGCCTGACCGTCCACCGCTGCAGGTCCCGGAGGAGATCCCGGAATGCAGCGACGACCTTGATGCCGCATCGCTTCTGCTGGCCATCGACCGCAGCCTCAAATACTATGACGGCATCGGGCGGAATCAGACCTTCCGGATTGGGGAAAGGCAGGTCAGCGCGAGCCGGATGAAAGAATCCCTCGTCGCGTTCCGCCGCATTTTTTCGGCGGACATGAGCATCGAAGAAAAGAGAAGACAGATTGCCGAAAAATTTGTCCTTCTGCGGGCATCGGGTGAACGAGGCGACGGCGCCGTCCTGTTCACAGGCTATTACCAGCCCCTGCTGGCAGGGTCCCTGAAAAGAACGGGAAAATACAGGTACCCCCTTTACAAGACCCCACCGGACCTCATCGTGGAAAAGGGCCCGGGAAACAACATGACGATCGGACGGAAGAAAAACGGCCGGATCATTCCCTATTACACGCGCCGTGAAATCGACATCGAAGGCGTTTTAAAGGGGAAAGGTCTGGAGCTGATCTGGGTGTCCGATCCTGCCGAACTGAATTCCCTGCACACCCAGGGCTCGGGAAAAATCCAACTGGAAGACGGCACCCTGCTGACGGTCGGTTATGCCCAGAACAACGGCCGGCCTTATCGCTCCGTAACGCAGAATCTGCTGGATCGGAATAAAATCGAGAAAGGAAATGCCTCGTACCGAAATTTCAAGGCCTGGCTGAAGGGAAAAAGCGATGGGGAACGCGATGAGATCCTCAGCTACAACGAACGGTATATCTTCTTTCGATTTCTGGACCGGGACCCCATAGGCGCCCTGGGTGAGCCGGTCACGCCGGGCAGGTCGATCGCCACCGATCCGGATTATTTCCCCAAAGGCGCCCTGGCGTTTATCCGCCTGCGCAAGCCGATTCTGGATGCCGATGGGCGTGCAACCCTGCGCGTCCCCTTTTCCCGCTTTGTCCTGCTCCAGGATAAAGGCTCAGCCATCAAGGGTCCCGGACGGGTCGATCTGTTCTGCGGATTCGGCCCCGAGGCGCAGGCCACCGCGGGGACCCTCAAAGAGAACGGAGAGCTCTACGTTCTCATCCCCAGATAAGGGTTCATGACCGCCCCCGGCCCCTTCTGCCCTGCGCCGCCGCCTTCTCCCGTTCACGTCCCCGGTTCAGGAGCGATGCCTGACGGGTCGGAATCCGCCGTCCAGAAGGATTCCGGCATTTCAACATTGACGATGACCGATGCAATCCCCTGCTTATTTCTCTTGATTCTCAACCCTTTGACCCGCAGTCCGGTTTTGCGTTCAAAATCCTTGATTTCCTGGCAGAGCCCCACGCTCAAGCGCCTCTGCTCATCCGCCAGTTCCTCTTTTTTCCATTGCCTCTGAATGATGCCCGCGATCCGTTCGCGCCGATAGGCCTGAACCTCACGCGGCACCGGGTGGGCCTTCAGAAACTCAAGCAGCCTTTCCAGCCGTTGTGTCCCGTTCTCTCTTGTCATCTTCCCGATCCAAGATGCCTGCCATCAAAAATCGCCCTCCAGATAACGGCACAGGCTCTCCGTATCCAGAACATGGGCAAAGGCGAACGCCATATTCTTCAATGTAGCGAGATGCAGCTCCTCATCCGCCGTGGCGGTGGCGTCAGAAACGAAGAATACCCGGTAATCCCTCATGAAGGCGTCGCGGGCCGTGGTCTCGCAGCAGCAGTTCGTCATGACGCCGGTGATGATGAGTTCTTCGATGCCTTCGGCCCGCAGCATCTCATCAAGTCCGGTCCCAAAAAAGGCGCTGTAACGGTTTTTATCAATCACCGAATCGGTTTGGGACGGCGTCAGGACATCCATAATCTCCCAGTCCCTTGTTCCATGGAGGATGCAATCTCCCCACCATTGCAGCAGAAGCCCCCCGTCTTTTTCGATATCCCGGTGGCCGTGCCGGGTGAAGAGGATCCTGACGTTCCGTAAGCGGCAGGCGGTCACGATTGACAAGACCCTGTCGACAATCGGCGAGGCCACGGGGAGGAAATAATTTTGCATGTCAACGACCAGCAGGGCGCATTTCCCCTGGCGGGGCCAGGCCTTGCGGACATTGTACTTTCGAATGTCGTCGAGATGATTTTTCATGGGTGATCTCTCCATCCAGGCAGCCCC
>MVRU01000150.1 GCA_002067745.1 Syntrophus sp. PtaU1.Bin005 | reverse complement strand
CCGTCCCGATGTTAGTTAATAGATTCATAAACGACTGATTTGCTTGTCCTGATTTGTGGAGGTGAATATGGATAAGGCATGGCAGGATGTACTCGACAGGTTTTCTTACGGAATCTATCTCGTCACAGTTTTATCCCCCGAGGGTTTTAACGGCATGATCGCCTCCTGGGTGACCCAGTGCTCCCATGAGCCGCCGAGGGTTGCCCTGGCCATCCGGAAGAGCAGACTCTGTCACGAACAGATCCGGGAATCGGGAACCTTCTGCATCAATGTCCTCCCCCGCGAATCCGCTGAAAGAATCCGCCAGTTCAAGATCGCGGACTGGCGCAAGAAATTCGATGCGTGCAGCTACAGTCCCTCGCCGTCCGGACTTCCCATCCTGGACGACTGCATTGGTTATCTGGACTGCACGGTGGATCATACGATCGGCACCGGCGACCATACCCTTTTTATCGGGACGATTCAGTCGGGGGGCATGATCTTGAGCGGCACAACCGCTCCTCTGACAACGGCCGACTACGGTGGCGTGTACCGGGGGGACAAGTAAGCGGATTTTCATCTTTTCACAGCGTTCCCCATAACGCGTCCCTCAGCCCGGGAACGTTTTCTTCGGCAGCCGGAACTCCATGAAAGCTGAACCATGAATCGGATTCTGATCCTTTTTACCCACCCCCGCTTTGAAAAATCGCGCGTCAACCGGGCGCTGTTGAAGGATATCGGCCAACATCCGGCGGTAACGCTTCATGACCTCTATGAACGGTACCCAGACTTCAACATCAACGTGGAACGGGAAAAGGAGTTGCTGCTGGAGCACCAGGTCATTGTCTGGCAGCACCCCATCTACATGTACAGCGCCCCGGCGATGCTCAAGCAGTGGATCGACCTGGTCCTCGAGCACGGATGGGCCCACGGCGAAGGGGGGGACGCCCTGAAGGGCAAATGGATCTTCAACGCCGTCTCGTCGGGCGGAGCGAGAAGCGAGTATGCGGCAAACGGCTTCAACCGTTTTTCCATGGGCGAGATCCTCATTCCCTTTCAGCAGACGGCCACCCTCTGCAGGATGATCTACCTGCCGCCTTTTGCCGTTCAGGGGACTTACCGACTGACGGATGCGGACCTGGAGCATTATGCCGCACGGTATCTCGACCTGCTGAACCGGCTGTCACAGTCCGATCCGGACATCGAATTCATCCGAACCTTTCCTTTTCTCAACGATTGGCTTCTTTTCGAGGCCGGGGAAACACACCATGACCAGCACCCTTCTCCATGACGCCCTCCTCTACCTGGCAGCGGCGATCGTTTTCGTCCCCATTGCCAAACGAATCGGAATGGGATCGGTCCTTGGCTATCTGATTGCAGGCATCATCATCGGCCCCTTCTGCCTTTGCCTTGTCGGCGGCGAGGGGAAGGACGTCATGCATTTTGCCGAATTCGGCGTGGTGATGATGCTCTTTCTCATCGGCCTTGAACTGGAGCCCTCCCATTTCTGGAGGATGCGTCAGCTTATCCTGGGGACGGGAATCCTGCAGGTCGGTCTGACCACCCTGCTCTTTGTGGCCCTGTTCCTTCTGCTCGGATTCTCCTGGACGGCGGC
Source organism: Syntrophus sp. PtaU1.Bin005 (assembly GCA_002067745.1). Taxonomy (GTDB): domain Bacteria; phylum Desulfobacterota; class Syntrophia; order Syntrophales; family Syntrophaceae; genus Syntrophus; species Syntrophus buswellii. The sequence goes on along the minus strand of MVRU01000150.1, from coordinate 1,665 downwards.
CCTGGCCATCGGACTGGCCTTGTCCATGTCGTCCACGGCGATCGTCCTCCAGACACTGAGGGAAAAGGGGCTGGCGGCGACACAATCGGGAAGGTGCTCCTTCGCCGTGCTCCTGTTCCAGGACATTTCCGTCATCCCCATCCTGGCGCTCCTTCCCCTTCTGGCCGTTTCCGGCGTTCCGGCCCAGGGGGAAGAATCCGCCTCCTTTCTCCAGGGTCTGCCCGGATGGGCCCAGACCATCGCCCTGCTCCTGGCCATCAACCTCGTGGTCGTCAGTGGACGGTTCCTGATCGTCCCCTTCCTGAGGTTTATCGCCCGTCTTCACCTTCAAGAATTGTTCACAGCCTCGGCCCTGTTCATCGTGATCGCCACCGCTACCCTTATGAGCCTGGTGGGGCTCAGCCCCGCCCTGGGAACCTTTCTGGCGGGGGTCGTTCTGGCCAACAGCGAATACAGGCATGAGCTGGAAAGCGATATCGCCCCCTTCAAGGGGATCCTTCTCGGCCTGTTCTTTATCTCCGTGGGGACCTCCATCAACTTCAGCCTGATCCTCAACGAGCCCTTGAAGATCCTCGCCCTCGTCTTCATGGTGATTGCCGGAAAGGCCGTCGTTCTCGCTCTCACGGGGAAGCTGGCGCGGCTGAGCTTTGATCAGAATCTGCTCTTCTGCATCGGCCTCGCCCAGGTCGGGGAATTTGCCTTTGTCCTCTTTTCCTTCATCAGCCAGCTTTCCATCCTGTCGCTGGAATGGACGGACACGATGATGGCCGTCACCGCGCTGAGCATGACGGCCACCCCTGTCCTGCTGCTGCTCAATGAGCGCCTGGTTCAACCCCGTTTCGGAACCCTGGAAAAAATCGAACCGGAACCCGAAGACATCGACCTCCACGCCCCGGTCATCATCGCCGGTTTCGGTCATTTCGGCAGCACGGTGGGAAGGTTTCTGAAGGCAAACGGGATCCACGCCACCATTCTCGACAACGATTCCGACCGCGTGGACCTGCTGAGGAAAATGGGGTGCAAGGTTTTCTACGGGGATGCCACGCGCGTGGACATCCTCAAATCCGCCGGAGCCGATCAGGCCAGGATTCTCGTTGCCGCCATCGGTTCTCCGGAAATCAACTCAGATCTCATCGAAAAGACGGGGAAGCTTTTCCCCCATCTGACGATCATGGCACGCGCCGAAAACAACCAGGACGCCTATCATCTGATGGACATGGGGGTATCCCATATTTACCGGGAAACCCTTGACACCGCCGTGCGCCTGGGGGTCGATGCCCTGGTTAAACTGGGCTTCCGAAGGTACAGCGCCACGCGTTCAGGGCAGAATTTTATCCGCTACGACGAAGCAACCTGCCTCAGGCTGGCGCCACACTCCCATGACAAGGACACCTATATAGACCATTTCCGGGAGGAGATTCGCAACCAGGAGGAAATGCTGTCCAGCGACCTGGATTTCGATCACAAGCAGTACGACCACGCCTGGGACAGCGAGTCCCTCCGGGAAGAATTCGACCACCCTACAGAATCCAGGCCTGCGGCCAAGGCAAACAGGAGGAAGGACTCTGTTTCGTCCGACTCTTCTGAAGAGCGTTAAGGAAAATGCCGAGGAGGAAAAGCCCTGGCTGAGGGTTGAGCCTGTAAAGGAAACAGGCCGTTTTTCGA
>MVRU01000149.1 GCA_002067745.1 Syntrophus sp. PtaU1.Bin005 | reverse complement strand
AGATCCACCGTGAGGTTCTGGCCAAGCGGGGCAGGTTCACTTCCGTACGGGAAAACCTGGAGATCAAGGAAGTGATCATTGGCGACGGGGAAAAGCGCCGCCGCTTTATCCTGGTTCACAATCCGGATGAAGCCAAAAAGGATCAGGCCACTCGCGAGAAGACCATCAAAAAGATTGAAGAAGCTCTGAAGTCCATCAAAGAGCAGACCGGACACTGTCACACGAAGAACGTCTGCGCCCTTCTGTCCCACCGGACCATGGGCAGATACCTGCGGCAGTTGAAAAACGGGCGGATCAAAATCGACAAAGGGAAGATCAGAGAAGAGGCCCATCTGGACGGGAAATACATCATTTCCACCAGTGACGACACCCTGAGTCCTGAGGATGTGGCACTGGGGTACAAACAACTGATGGAAGTGGAGCGGGCTTTCCGAACCCTGAAAACGACTCTGGATCTGAGACCTGTTTATCACCGGAAGGATGAACGGATCGAAGCCCATGTGTTCCTCTGTTTCCTGGCACTCCTTCTGGTAAGGGTTGCCGAGAGGAAAACGAACATGCCTTGGGACCATATCAAAGCTCAAATGGAGCGCCTTCATCTTGGAGAATTTTTTTCAAAAGAAGGACGGGTATTACAGACCACCGAACCGACACCGGAACAAGTCAACATCCTAAAACTACTAAAGATATCTCCACCGCAACGTATTCGGCATATCCAGGTGACCCCTTAAAAATGTAGGCAAACGCCAAAAATTCGACAACGACTTATAACGATAATTTTACTTAAGAATTTCAATTTTGTTTACCTACCGCTGTCGAAGGCGGGTGACCGTTACCCGAAAAATCGCCCTTGAGTTTCAAGCTTTTGATATTAATAGAAACTTTTCTTTAGGGTTGGGAGTACAAATAAAGTGGCGCTCTCTGTCAACAAAAACATGTGAATATAAAAACATAGGAATATGTAAACATAAGAATATGGGAACACAAAAAATTCCAATTCCATCTCAAAAATGCTATCAAGCCGGTACACTGCGTCATGGTTTCTGGAAATCCGGGCGAGGAAGATCGCCATGGAAAGCGGGTACATAAGGCACATTCATGGAGATGGCCGGGGCAAAATATCGTGGTGGAATGTTTGATCAACAAACGGTAAAATCATGGAAATTCTATCTGTCATCACTCCTTGGGCAAGGGAGGAAGGCTATGAAGGTTATCATGAGTTCCATTGAGCTGCGGCCGATTGGAATCGTGTGCTCATCGGAAGCCTCCACGGCAAACATTTCACTTCAGGGGATTTCTTCGGTTATCGAAATCTTCCCGGAATATGCGGCTGCCCTGGATAAGATCAATGAGAACTCCCATCTGTGGGTTCTGTCCTGGTTCCACGAATCCCGGCGGGACGTTCTTACGGCATCTCCTGAGCGGGTGAATCCCCGCGTGCCGAAATACGGGGTTTTTGCCTTGAGGACTCCGGTCCGGCCGAATCCGATCGCCCTGACCCTCGTACGGCTGGAAGGAAATGCGGGGAACCGTCTGTTCGTCGACGGGCTGGACGCCGTGGATGGAACCCCCATTCTGGATATCAAACCATACTTCGAGCAGGATATCGTCTTTTCTCCCCGCACTCCGGAGATCGTGCCGGCTTGCCGGCAGATGAGGGAAAGGCACATGGAAAGAGAGGCCTTTGCCCACCACCGTGAGATCTGTGCCGACCTGCACATTGCCGTGAGGATGGGATTGTTCGTGGAGGAACGCTGGGGGAAGCTGAATAACGATGAATTGATTGTAACAGTGACCGGTTCCGCCTGCCTCGCCGATGTCCTGCAAGGGCTGACCCGGGCCCGCCTGGCCAATCCCCCGCGGTTTGCCTTTCAGCCTTCCGGAGAAAGGTTCTGCAGCATCTGGAGAAAAAAAGGGGAACAGATTTCTCTGACCTGGCTGGGCGAGACAGACCCTGACCGCATGAAGTCACTTTCCGACGAGGAACTGTTCAAGATCGAAGGAACTCCTTCCGTCATTTCAGGGCATCGGCCATGATCCCGTAAAGGTCGGTATTGTCGATGGCGCGGCCAAGGCGCTCACTTCCCGGCCCTGAACTCCAGATGATCGTGTCGACCCCCGTGTGTTTCTTCCCCGTCCATGCTGTTTCGACCTCGCCGTCGGCGTCCTTCCCGGTTGAAAAAGGGCCTGTAATGGCGAATCCGCCCGTTTCGTGGTCGGGAACCACGATCAGAAGGGTTTCCGCCTTGCGCTTCGGGTCCTGATCCACCCACGCCCGGACAACGGCTACGGCTTCGTCGAAGGCCAGAACTTCACCCACCTGGTAGGGAAAATTGTTCTCGTGGTTGGCCCTGTCCACCAGAGAGCCTTCGATGAGAAGAAAAAAACCGGCTTCATTCTGTTCCAGGACCCTCAGAGCGGCCGTTGCCATCTCCCGCAGCCGGGGTTCGGCTGATTCCGGCTTTCTGATGTATTCCGGGGTAAGGGTATGGTCGGAAAAAAGCCCCAGGAGTTTTGTCGCACCCTCCTCAACGGCTTTTTCCAGTTCTTTCCGGTCGGCAACCACACGGTATCCCCGCTCCTGAGCCAGGCGCAGAAGATCTCCGGCGGTCCCGCATGGATCGGCCTCCTGCGCTGTCAGCAGAGCTTTACCGCCGCCCAGAAGCACGCTCACATGTGACTCTTCGATGTACTGGCGGGCGATTTCCTTCCAGCAGCGGCGGAAGGGGACATGGGCGCCGAAGGCGGCGGGGGTTGCGTCGGTGATTGCCTCTGTCGCAACAAGGCCTGTGGATCTGCCGGATTTCATGGCCAGCTCCAGGATGTTCGGCTGATACGGGCGCCCGTCACGGTGATAGCAGACTTCACCGTTGGAGAATTTTTCTCCGCAGGCCCAGGCTGAAGCTGCGGCTGCCGAGTCGGTAATGACGCCGCCGGTGGCAAAGGTTCTCTGGTATCCGATCTGATCCAGGGTTTCAAAAGAGAGGGGAAGAGGATTGCTCCCATGTTTGGAAATGCGGGCGGCTGTGACATTGGCCAGCCCCATCCCGTCGGGAACCATGAGAATGATATTCCTGGCCCTTCCGGAGCAGGAGGAGGCGGGCAGGATGAAGAAAATAATGACGAAAATGACAATGCGGGACAGATGGACTTCATCAACCGGAGATCTCGTCATCAGCTTCCCGCCTAGTGTCTCGTCAACTATCAAGTGTCGGATACAGGCGGCGTAGTTTTATCCTGGCGTCTTCAGCGGTAAAGTG
>MVRU01000148.1 GCA_002067745.1 Syntrophus sp. PtaU1.Bin005 | reverse complement strand
AATACCCACGACGCGATCGTTGTCCATGATGCCGAAGGACGGATCCTGGACTGCAATCAGAAGATGCTGGAAATTCATGATATCAGCAGAGAGGAGGCGCTCGAATCATCCTTTCTCGACTGTTTTCCCGCAGAGGATTCTCCTGGCGAGCTACAGAAGAAGCTGTGGGACAGGGTGATGAAGGGGGAATCGTTCCAATTCGAACGGAGGGCGAGGCGACTCAGCGATGGCTCCACCTTTGAGGCCGAAGTTGCCGTCAAGCGGCTTGTGCTGGCCAATCGTCCCCTCATTCTGGCCAATGTCCGGGACATCACCCAGCGTAAAGCCGCCGAGGCGGCCCTGCGGGAAAGGGAAGAGACCTTCCGCGCCCTGGTGGAAAACTGTGGGGATGGAATCGTACGCTTCGACCGGAATCATCGCTACCTCTATGTCAACCGGTTCGTGATCGAGCATACCGGATTTCCCCTGTCACCGGGTGAGTTTATCGGCAAGACCTTTGAAGATGTCGGGTTTTCCCGGGAAATATGCGACGAAGGCCATGAGATCGTTGAGCGGGGCTTTGTATCTGGAGATATTATCCGCCATCAATTCCAGCAACCGGACGGGCTGTGGCTCGATGTGATTCAAATTCCGGAAAAGGACGATTCAGGGGAGGTCAAGGCCGTCATCAGCTCTGCGCGCGATATTACGGAACGTAAGGAGAACGAAGCCCTCTGGAGAGTTCTGTTCCAGGCCGCTCCCCTGGCCATATGCGCCGTCGGTGAGGACAGGGTCATCATGAGGGTCAACGATTATTGCCTCAGGACATTCGGTTATCTGCCGGAAGAAATGGTGGGGCGCACGGCCCGCTTCCTCTACTTCAGCGACGAAGATTACCGGGCGGCGGGAGAGGCTCTGTATTCAACGCAGTACGCCATGAAAGAGCTTCGGATGAGACGAAAGGATGGGGCGTCCATCTGGGCGCTGGTGGGCCGATCCTATCTGGATGGGACGAGCGACTCCGGCGGATCAATTATCGTCTTTCAGGATATCACATCCCGCAAGGCGCTTGAAGAGCAGCTTCGCCAGGCACAGAAGATGGAGGCCATCGGTCAGCTCGCCGGCGGGGTGGCCCATGACTTTAACAACATTCTGCAGGCCATCCTCGGCTATACCAACATGGTTCTGATGTCACTGGGAACAGAGGACAGGCATTACAGAAAATTGAAAGAGGTTGAAAAAGCCGGGGAGAAAGCGGCCGCGTTGACCCGCCAGCTGCTTGCCTTCAGCAGGCGTCAGGTCCTTCAGCTGGGTCCGCTGGATTTGAATGCGGTCATTGACAATCTCATGAAGATGCTCCGCCGCCTCATCGGCGAAAATATCGAGTTGGACATCCTTCCCGGCTCTGCATTGTGGAAGGTGAACGCCGACCGGGGGCAGATGGAGCAGGTGCTCATCAACCTCTGTGTCAATGCCCGGGATGCCATGCCCGACGGAGGGCGCCTGTCCATCGAGACTCAGAACGCCTGGCTTGATGACGGCGTTTGCGCCCGGCATGACGGGGCAAAGCCGGGGCGGTACGTGCAGATGAGCATAACGGATTCAGGCTGCGGAATGGATCCGGAAACGAAAAGCAAAATCTTCGAACCCTTTTATACCACGAAGGGAAAATTGCAGGGCACAGGCCTTGGCTTGGCCACCGTCTACGGGATCATCCGGCAGCATGAAGGGATCGTCCAGGTCGACAGCGAACCCGGGGAAGGCGCCCGATTCAAGATCTGCCTTCCGGTTATCGAAAGTTCCGAGCAAGAGCTTTTCGAGGAGGAAACAGTCCTGCCTCCGGGGGGGCATGAGACGATCCTCATGGCGGAAGACGATGCCCCTCTCCGCTTCCTCACCGAGGAGATACTGAAGATGGCTGGATACAGGGTCCTTGCGGCCGTCGATGGCGAAGATGCCCTGCGCATCTACCGGGGCCACGCGCAAGAGATCGATCTGCTGCTGCTGGATGTCATCATGCCCAGGAAGGGCGGACGCTGCGTCTATGATGAGATCCGCGCCGTCCATCCCGGCATCCGGTGCCTCTTTATGAGCGGATACAGTGAAGATGCCCTGCACACCAACTTTATTCTCACTTCCGGACTCAAACTGATCCAGAAGCCGTTTAAACCCCCGGACTTGCTGAAGATGCTGCGCCGGGAGCTGGATGGCTCCCGAAGCGAGGCGAGTCCGGAAGACCGGCGGGTTCCAGGGGTGTCACAGCGTGCTTCCGCCTAAAGCTCGAAGGAAAGATTCGGATCGGCCTTCTGTGACCTGTTGATCATGAGTTTGCTCAAGTCATACATGATCTTGAACGGCTGGATGTCGGTAATGCTGTCGACAAACCTCGCCTTGTCCAGGGCGATCCGTTCCGCCGTCTCTCCATTGGCAAGTCGATCCAGAAGTTCCCGATGGTATTTTTCTGTGGCAGCCATGGCATACTGCAGATACTCTCTGACCTTTCCGTATACGACGCAGTTGTGGCTCAGAACGGCCCGATTGGCCGGCAGGGCTGCAAGCTTGCGGATGCTGTTCACATAATCTTCCAGGGACACAAAATAATTCGGCCAGAACGCATCCTTTTCCGGGACATAAAATCCGGTGCAGTCTCCAACAACCAGGGTGCCCTCCGACCGTTCAAAAAGGCAGATGTGGCATGGCGAATGCCCCGGCGTTTCGTAAACCTCCCAGACGACCCCCTTGCCGAGGTCGATCCTGTCCCCTTCCTTCACGCTGGAATCAAGCTCAAAGTGGTAGTCGTTCAGTGAAGGCGGCAGGTCGTCTATTTCATCCTTGGCCTTCATGAGCTGGGCGATGGCCGTGTCAGCCAGGAGATAATCAAAGAACAATTCCTTTTTCTTGAAAATCTTATCGGCCACCTTGCTGCCGATCAGCTTGATGTGCGGCCATATGCGCTTGAAATGGGGAATGCCGCCTATGTGATCGGCGTGGGTGTGGGTCAGGATGATATACTTGATTCTTTCAGGGCTGATTCCCAGGGTTCTTATCTGTTCAACGATGATCGGGAACGTAGGGCCTGTCCCCCCTTCGATTAACATCCCGATGTCTCCCATGGACAGGAAAGCAGGGAAAGCCGGAGTTCCCAGCTGATAAAAATTTGCGGTTAAAGAAATAGGCGGATGCTTGATCGAGCTCATTCTGAGTTTCCCTCCATTTTTAATGGAGTACTAAGCATATATTTACGGAAAAAACAATTCACGATTGCATTACCCGTCACAAATGACTTCTCTTCCAT
>MVRU01000147.1 GCA_002067745.1 Syntrophus sp. PtaU1.Bin005 | reverse complement strand
ATCCTCGTAACGGACGATCTCATCAACCATTCCTGTCACGGCACAGGCAATCGGACGTGACTTGTCATAGTATTCCTTGGCCAATGCATTCATCTTGTCAAGGACCGGCTGCAAGGGCTTGCCTGCATCTTTTTCCTTCACAAGCCTCCGGGCAAAACTGGCCGTTGCCGCTGTTTCGCCGTGCATGACGTAAATTTCCGTTGTAGCCGTACCCAGCGTGAAGGCGGTGTGGTTATTGGCCGTCGGTCCACCCATGACGTAATGTGCCGCTGCGGATCCCTTTCGGAGGACGGCGAGCATCATGGGAAGTTCGGTCTGCTCTATGGAGTAGATCAGCGACTGGCCCAGGCCGAGAAGCTCCGCCTTTTCCGCGATGTCGCCGACGTCAATTCCGGAAGTATCCTGGAACCATATCATTGGAACGCGGTCACGATCACAGAGGGTGACAAACTCGCTCATCTTGATCAAGCCCTGTCGATAGAGCTTGCCGCCCACCCCGATGTACTCGTTGGTATATTCCGGGTAGTTGGGAAGGATTCCCTGGCGGTTGCCGATGACTCCGATCAGGAATCCATCAATTTTGACCAGACCGGTGTACACTTCGGGTCCGTAACCGGGCCGAAACTCCATGTGTTCGGAATTGTCCACCAGACGGGCAAGAAGGTTGTCAAAATCATAAACCATCTTCTGATTGAAGGTAATGATGGATGAAATTTCCTTCGGATCGTATTTGGGTGCCGCCGGCTCGGCGACACGGAAGAACTTCGGATGATATGCCGGGATATAGCTCATATATTCTTTGAGGGCATCCAGAACACCGGTTTGTGACTCGAAAACGGCTCTGAAAAATCCGGTTTCGTCGTAGTGAATCTTGACGCTTCCCGGAGGTGTTGCCCGGAACTTGCGCGTTGCATCAATCAGCGCTTCGGCGATTTCTTCATCGAAGAATCCCTTGGGGGACATTCCGCTGACGATACCCGCGCCGCCAACGGCGATGTTGCAGTCCTTGTGGGCAAGAAGAATGGTCGGACTCACGCCCTGATAGCCTCCGCCCGCCGGGTTTGTCCCGTAGATTCCCGCCAGGACGGGGATTCCCATCTTTTCCAGTTCCGCATGACGGAAGAAGCAGGTTCCACTGCCGCGCCGGTTTGCATAGAATTTTTCCTGTTCAGGAAGTCTGGCGCCCGAGCAGTTGACCAGCCAGACGATGGGGATATTGAGGATCTTTGCCATGTCGGTGGCGCGGAGATTGTTGTCCGGCTGACCGGGAATCCAAGCACCCACGGTGACTTTGTTGTCGAAGCCGATCAGCACGCACCACTTGCCGCTGATCCTGGCCAGGCCGTCCATGACGCCCGTAACGCCTTCCTTGTTTCCGGCCGGATTATAAAGAGTATGCAGAGGGCAGAAAGTCCCGGGATCCACGATGTATTCAATACGCTCCCAGACAGTCATATCCCCTTTCTTGTGAACATCTTCTGCAGGGACCCCCGCATTTTTTGCCTTATCAACTGCTGCTGCAACGTCGGCATAGACTTCCTCAATCTGGGCGACGTTGTCTTTCATCCTCTCAATCTGCGCCGGCTTGAGAGCCTTGCCCAGATCGTCCATCTTTTCAAAATATTGTCTCATTCAAAACTCTCCTAAACTCACATATATATCAACAGCATAATATCTCGAGAGGTGAGAACACCTCGTTTCGGTTGGTTATCTCGCACCAAGCAGTGTGCCGCCGACGATCATCTTACAGACGTTGGTCGAACCTTCCACCATGGCGTAGGTGGGGGCATCGCGGTAGAAACGGTTCACGGGATATTCCGTGGAATAACCATAAGCGCCGAAGATTCTCATCGCGCCGATGGCGCACTTGTAGGCCACTTCGCCGGCAAGATATTTGGCCTGGGCGACTTCAAAGGTGTTACCCAGATTTCCCTGATCCTTCTGCCAGGCGGCCTTGTAGACCACCAGTCTGGCGGCTTCCAGATCACAGGCCATCTCGCCGATCAGGAACTGGTTCGCCTGGAACTGACCGATCGGTTTGCCGAACTGCTCACGCTCGTTGGCGTATTTTATGGCGGCATCAAGGCAGGCCTGGGCAAGACCGATTCCACCCGCGGCTGCGGACAGGCGGGTTCCGTTGAGGGACCCGAAGACGATCTTGGCGCCGTCGCCGGGTTTGCCAAGGAGGTTTTCCTTCGGAACGATGACGTTGTCGAGATAGATCTCGCCCGTGGGTGAGGATTTGCTGCCCATCTTGTCCAGATCCGTCGTGCGGATGCCGGGGTTGTTCTTCAACTCCACTGCGAAAGCGGACAGTCCCTTGCCCTTTGCAGCCTTGTCCGTGTAAGCATAGTACACAATGACATCGGCGCAGCTGGCGTTGGAGATCCAGGTCTTTGAGCCGTTCAGCACATAATGATCCCCTTTGTCCTCAGCGGTGGATTTCATGGACATGACGTCGGAACCGGCGTTGAATTCGGTGATTCCGAAGCCGCCGAGGTACTGGCCCGTTGCCAGTTTTTCCACATATTTCTTCTTGGCTTCTTCCGTTCCATACTTCCAGATGGTGTAGGCGCAGCCGAGTCCTTCCATGTTGATCTGGACACGCAGCGCACTGGAGGCGCGGGCGACTTCCTCGGTGAGGATAATGGCGGCCAGCCAGCCCATGTTGTTTCCGCCGTACTCTTCCGGAATAACGGTGCCGAAGAAGCCCAGTTCGCCCATCGGTTTGACGACTTCCTCATAGGGGAAGTAATGCTCTTCATCCCATTTGTCTGCAAATGGCGCAATCTTTTCGGTTGCAAAATCGCGTGCCATAGTCCGCAACATTTCGAGTTCTTCTGATAACGCAAAATCCATGGTAAAGCCTCCTCTTTTCATTAAGTATTAGTGCCACAGCAAACCGCTCAAATCAGTCCCAGCCGTATCCCCCCGAAAAAATAAGGATATCGCGTATCCGGCATGTCTGGCATTTTCTGATGTGTCTGGATAATCGGCTTATAATTTTTAAGCATTCTGTGACTATCAACACCGTGCCGGAATTCAAAGGCCGACACGGTGTTTCTGTATTGATTTCCCTGCATCCTGAAGCGTCAAGCCGCTCTGCAAAGATCGGTATAGGGGTGTTCTTGCTTATTCGGTGTGTAGTATCTGGAAGATCTGGTCTATTCGATGATCATCAATGCCTGCTCAGCTGCAACTTTGTCACCGACCTTGACCTTTATTTCTTTAACAACGCCGTCTGCCGGGCATACGACAGGCATTTCCATCTTCATGGCTTCCATGACCGCGACTTCGTCATCTTCACTGACCTTATCGCCAACGTTAACTTTGATTGCCACAATCTTTCCTTCCATGGGTACCGTAACTTCCATAATTTCCTCCTAACAATGTGTTTAAATGTCATTCAACCGCTTAAGGGTCAGCCCATCTGATAATGGAAACCCTAGTAACCCTTGCCCGCCTAACCGCTATCAAATTCTCTGGGCTCTTACCC
>MVRU01000146.1 GCA_002067745.1 Syntrophus sp. PtaU1.Bin005 | reverse complement strand
ATCCGCGAAGACGGAGAACAAGAGTCTTTGGGATGACGGATTCCATTCTGAGCAATCTGACGGTTTATTTAAATCCCTATGTTGAGACTGGAAGCAATCTTTCTGTTGAAGAGGCCGCCCTCTATGCTTTCGGGAACAGGTTCTTCAATAAATAGGGATATCTGAAGATCCCTTTGACGAAGAAAGGACTGTCATCCAGGACCATGTTTCTGTGGAATCGGTTCTGCTGGTTTTTATGGCCATCAGAACAATAGGGGGAAGCGGGCCGGATTCCGCCAGCCGTTCTGCAAGAAAACGCTCCCGTATCCATTTTCTGATTTAAGCCGCTGTTCCGTTTCACTTCAGGGAAAAATCGACGCGGCTCATCTTTGTTTTTTCCGCTGGATCACCTTCGCCGGCCTTGCTCTTGAGGTTCGGCTCCAGAACAAACACCCGATCAGAGGTCACCTTGCCGGTCTTGAGAATGGCGTCGGCAACAACCCGTGCCCGCCTCAATCCCAATTGACGCAGGTCATCGTCCGTTACCTTCGTGTGGCTCAGAATAAGATTTTCCATTTCCGGCACCGGGAGATCCTTTGGAAAACCGATGAGGTTTCGCGGTTTGGGGAATGTTTCCTTTCGATAGACCCGTTTCAGGAGCATGGGATATTCATTTCGGTCGACCGATAGTTCGTCAAGGTTTGTGGTATCGTCCATCTTCTTTGAAAGGCTCATCAACTTTATACGCTTCACTTTGCGATCGAGCATTCTACGCTGAAGCCCCTGCCGGTCCGAGACGGGGTCGATCCGTCCCGCTACGTCGAGATGAAGTGCGGGACGGTCTTCCAATGCCCTGGACAATGACGAAATCTTATCGAGGGCGTTTTGATCCAGGTCTGAACGGCCGGGAGCAAATTCGATGTAAGAAAGTTCCGCTCCGGCGCCGACCAGGCTTCCCAGAAGTGCAAAGGGCGCCGTCACGGCTTTTGAAATGAGGTTGACAATCACTTTCAAAATAATGGCGCCCACCGAAAATTTCGGATCATCCAGCGAACCGGAGACGGGCAGGTTGACGTCGATGACGCCGTGGCGATCCTTGAGGAGCGCAACAGCCAGAAGCACGGGAAGATTGGTTGCCTTCGGACTTTCCACCTTGTCTCCAAAGGTGAGCTGATCGAGAACAAGGCGGTTATCAGCAACCAATTTGCGGTTCTTGATGACATAGTGCACATCCATGGACAGCTTTCCCTTTATAATTGGATAGCCGGCATAGGTCGAAGAATAGGGCGTTGCCGTTGGAAGATCAACGCCCTTGGCCACAGCGGTCAGATCCAGGAAAAGATTTTCGGAGAGCGGGTTGATCCTTCCCTGTATGATCACGGGAGCCGCGCCGTCCACGCTGCCGTGGATGTCCACGGCAGCGGTTTCCGCAAGGTTCGAAGACAAACCGACGATCCGCCCGCCGAGTCTGGTAAGATTTGCGGAATAGTTCGGCTTGATGAAGCGGTCGGAGAAGCGCACCTGGCCGCCTTCCAGCGACACGCGGGAAATTCTGACCGGCGCCGGCGGTTGCCGGTCCGGAGCCCCTGACGGTGCTGACGATTGCGCCCGAACCTTCCCGGGGGGCTTCCCGATGTCTCCCCACGATGAGGCCGCTTCGTCCGCTTCGGCCGGAGCTTCCATAGATCCATCTCCTTTATCAAGAATGTGCTGCACGTTGACTGACCCGTCCGGATGTATGATCAGGCGCGAGTAGAAATTCTTCAGAGAAATTTCCTGGATGTCCACATTCAAAGGGGCCGAGTCAAACCGGATACCGTCGACATGCAGGGTTTCCCATTTCAGGAAATCGTTGTGGTGGACGTTGTCCACCGAAGAGAATCTGTTTACTGAAGCATCGCCGCGATAAGAAAATTTCGGAGCGTTCTCCAGCAGGGCCGTCAGTGCGCCTTCCGCACTTACTGTGCCGCCGGTGACTCGGATCTGAACCTTGTCGGCGAAATAGGGCTGCACGGGGAGGATTGGGAGGCTGCTTGCCTTGACCCGGAGTTTTGCAGAGATCCGGGGGGTTGTCACAACGCTGCCGGCAAGTCTCACCGTGCCGCTTCGCCCGGTCTGCGCGTTGAGGGATATGTCGGCCGAGGAATCCGGTCGGGATGACAGGTTTTCAACCGTGGCGGAAAGATGTTGAAGTCCGATGTCAGCAGTCCCGGAAGAAGGAATTTCATCGCGCCAGCGTACGCCGATGTCATCCAGGGCGACCTTTTGGAGCGCATATTGCCAGGCGGGGCCCGCCGGTGTGGACGTCGAAGCCGTTCGGCTGCTTCCCGCCATTTCACGGAGGTTGAGTTCGCCCTTCCCGTTTCGGTGGACAAACAGGCGGCTTCTGCGGAGAGAGATTTCGCTGACGAGCAGGTTACGGCGCTCCATTTCAAAGGAAGCCCCGGTAACGGCCAGGCTCCCGATGGAGACGATCTCAGGCTTGCCATTCTGCAGGGGAAGACGGAGAGCTTCAAGCCGGGCGTTGAGACCTCCAACCGCAAAGGGTTCCAGGGTAACATCCGCAGCCGCTTGAACAGAAGCGCTCCCCGGGCCCGATGCGCTGAGTTCGACCTGACCCGCCTTGCCCTTTTCGCTGGTGAGATGGCGGACGAGGAGGCGGACATCCTTCAGGGTGACTTCAACGGGTTGGGTCCGCGAGTCATCCAGCACATGGACGACCGATGGACCCACGCTGCCCTCCTTCAAAAGGAAATAGGGCAGCGGTTTTTTCTCCTCGCCCGGCTCCACAAGAGACGTCAGATTGAGGCGGCCGCGGCGGTCCCGACGCACAAAGAGCTCCAGGCCTTCAAGGGCCACACGGTCAACGGTGAAGCGCTGAGAAAGAGGTTCGATGCAGTTCAGGGCCACGTCAAGGCTCTTGAGCCGTACGACCGGCATCTCCCTTGCCTCATTCATTGCAAGATCATGCAGGGCTGCGCTTCCGGAAAGCTGCAGCGACGGGGCCCTGTCCCGGGGCTGGACAAAGGAAATCTTGAGATCGGCGTCAAGCGTTCCGGCGGGCAGGGAGAAATAAAGCTTCTTCGGCACGTAGGCCAGGTATTCCGTCAAGGCGAGTTTGCTGACTTTGAGGTTCAGGGAACTTTCTTGGTCGGCCTCGAAAGGTTTGCTCCTGCCGTCAAGGCGGAAGGGGGCTCCGTTGATCAGGGCTGAAAGCTCCGGAAGGACATAGTCATCCACGCGATAAGGAAGATTGGATAAAAAGGGGATCGCGACATTCAAATCCTGGATGGTGTGTTTTCGCGTTGCAGGCCGGTCATCGAAATCGATCCGGCCGGAAAGAATACGGATGTTGTTGAATGAAAAACGCAGAGGCTTTGATGTCTTTTTTTTAGGCCCGCCAGGCGCCGGCTTCAGGCGTGTGATCAGGTCCTGAAAATTGTAGGTGTTGTCCGCTCTGCGCACCAGATTTATTCGGGGTTCCGTCAATCGGACTTCAGCCAGCACCGGACCGCCGAATACGAGAGAGGCCAGTTGGGCATTTGCATAGGCCTCCTTGAAGGTGACAAAGGGCGTTTTTCCGTCGCCCTCCGACAGGGTAAAATCTTTGAGAGAAAGGGAGAGCGTCAGCGGATTCATGTTGACAGCCCCTATGCTGATCGTTCT
>MVRU01000145.1 GCA_002067745.1 Syntrophus sp. PtaU1.Bin005 | reverse complement strand
TTGGTGATGCGGCCGAAGTTGATGTCCTGCATCAACTCGATGAGTCGCCGCTTCGGTGGGGTGAGGTGTGCTTTGTTGACTTGTGCCACTGCCAGTCTCCTTGTTCGGAAGTTCTGGCACGCCCGGTGGCCAACCCTGTGCTGACCAATAAAAAACGCCGGATCGCGCCTTCATTGGGGAAGGCGCTACATCCGGCGTCGCAATGGCTACATTTGGCGTAGCGGAAATATTTTTTAGTTTTTTCTTCCTGGGTGGTCCCGGGTCACTCGTTGACTATCGGGCGGACCTCCCAAACGATCTCCTCTTCGGTCCGGTAGACCGGTTCGTTGCCGCACTTGATGGACTCCTTCAGGTGGGCGGCCAGCGGCTTGTCATACTTGTCCAGATACGTGATGGCCCGGTTCACGGCACTCCGGAAGGCGTCGCGGATGTTCTTCCGCTTGTCGTTGGATTTCCGGAGTTTGCCACCCAGACCAACCGCCTCGTTGATTGCGGCGGTGATCTGGGTCATTTCGTTCTCAAGCCGCTGGATTTCGGCATCGTTGTTTTCTGCCCGGGCTTCTTCAATTTCCCGAAGAAGCTCGTGAGCCGTCTCCCGGTATTGCTCGACGGCCTTGCGGTCGGCAACGAAGCCGGTATCACCCAACGGAACCCCCTGGGTGACCTGAAAACCTTCATCGGTCTCATTGGAGTTCAGGACCGCGTTGCAGCTATCGATGGCGAACCCGCAGACGATCTCGTAGACCGAGGTTTCCTTGTTCGGCCTTGCCAGGAGGAAATTGATGTACTCGGCTCCTTTATCAACACCCGTCACAAGCACTTCGGCGTTGCCGTTAAAGCGTGCCGCCCAGACACCCCCGCGCTTCCTGAAGTAGTTGTCCGGCTGCTTCTGCTCAACCGGAATGGCGGGGACGGAGATTACCGATCCCGATTCATAGACCGTCCTGAGTAGGCAGTCTCCCGGCAAGGTGCGTTGGCGGATGGCGGTGATGTTGCGGCCAACCATTGTGTCCATTGCATCGCAGACCTCCTTGGCGTGGCGCTTGTAAAGGTCATAGACCTTCTGGGCCACTTTTCCGGAGTTCCCATTAAGGTAGCGGAAGACCCGACTGACCTCGCTGAATCGGGCGATAAACTGGGTGATGTCGTCCTGCTCGCGTACCTGATTGGCACGCTCCAGGTACGCGGCTGTCATGATCTTGTCCTCGTCCTTGCTTCGGCTTTGGGTGAAGATGTCGGCTTTATAGGCTTCCACTGGGTCATATTGATCGGCTTTTGCCGCAATCATGGCAAAACGCCTGTCGATACACTGGGAACACGTTCCGCAATGCGTATGGTGATTGGTCATCTCCCAGGTATGGGTGCAGGTGGTCGATGCCGCGATCATGTCCTGGCATCCGGCCTTGGTGATCACCTCGATGACACCGGCCTTGGTTTTCCAGATGTAGGGATTCTCAATCGTGAACGGTTCGCCAGCCACCAGGCTGATGATTTCCTGAAAACCTCGGATCACCCTGGGGTGGGTGGTGCGTGTTGCCCGGCCGCCGACTACCTGAGCGCAGACCGGCAGATTCAAACTGATGACCCCGTTTTCGTAAAAACGGACGCTTTTCAGATTGAGCATTTTTGCGATGGTCGCCCCGATAGACACATAGAGGAAGGATCGGCTGCGCTGGGTGTACTCGTAGTTCAGCCCCTTGTTCTTGTTGACCCGGACGCCGATGTGTAGCGGGGCGTTTTCCCCAGCCTTGTCGGCAATCATCTTTTCCAGTCGCCGGTGGCGCGTGTTGAGCTTCGGTGTCGACTTGTGGGTAACAAGGACGACCTTGTGTTTTTCATTCAGAACTTCATCGATGGCTCCCGCCAGCGAGTCCAGCCCACCTGAAAACATCACTACCTGTTCCGGATAGCCGAAGAGCCGTCCGTCATCATCAAATTTCAGATATCCCTGGAATGCCTGAGCCTCTTTCAGTTTGACGAACTCGAAGTGATAGTTGTCGTCAGACAAGAAACCAAGCGTGGAGCGCAGCGCCTGGTGGATATCGTCTCCGTTCCAAAAATCTGGCTTCCGCACCGGGATGATGAAGTGCAGATCCCTGCGCCAGCCATGGCCAAAAGAATCGACGTCGTCGGCCCCTCGTGGGATGGCCTGATCGGCACTGTAAACGTAGGTGGCGATTTCGAGCAGGTCCTGGAAAGAATCAGGCACGTCCTTGCTCATCTTTTTGTGGATGTCTTCAATGCGTAGGGTGATCTTGTCCGGCCCATCCTTGCCCCAAAGGCGCAGGCGCAGATCACGGTCAGGATTTTCTTCAATCCCATCGGTCGGTGCGTTCCCACAGATGATATATCGTTTATCTTGCATCGGCTCGCGCTCCTTCTTTTAGCTCGTCCTTCATCTTTTTCAGCGCGTAAGAGGCGAAGCCATTGGAAGACTCCCTGGAGATGTCACCACCTTCTTCGTACCTGTGCTTCGAAAACCAATCTGCTGAAAACTGCTCGACGATCAGGGACGCCTCTTTACAGTGCGTGTTCAGAGCCTTCTCGAATTGTCCCATTTCATTCATGGTGGCAAAGCGCTGGCCCTCGCCCAGATGGGTAGCCAGCGTTTTTGAGAGGAAGTAGTTCATGCTCTCGTTGGTCAGCTTGGCGAAGAAAGTCCGCGACAGCTCTCCGAACTCCCGCTTTTTCCCGAGCGCTGCCAGTGCGGCCCGAACATCATCTGGCCCGGGGGCGAAGAGAGACGGCAGTTTCGGTGAGATGTGCTCTACCAGGGCTCCGACCAATGCACGCTGAGACATTTCACCGAGGTCGGATCGGCCACCGTTGGACTCCAATTTGTTATCCAGGGCCTCGGAGACTGCGGCGGCAAGATCGGGAAGGGATGTATCCTGCGGCAGGTTGACGCCGAGGGATTGGAGATGCTCGCCGAGGTTCTCCTTTTTTGCGGCAATGGCGAGCTGCGTCATCAACCAGACCGCCTCGGTGAACCCCTCATCGTTGAGCACGAAGGTGAATGCTTTATCGGCTGCCCGGATTGTTGCGTTTGCGATTTGGGACACGTCGGCACCGGCCGTGATCAGGCCGACCACCTCTTTCCATGCCCTCGACCTCGGAAGGCTTCCAAGTCTGACGTGCCCCATGTCGATCTCCTTATTTTTCGCGACCCAGCATCGTTATTCGGGCCTCCTGATGACGACGATGCTTCGGGCCTTACGAGCTTCTTTCTTCAGATAGCCTTTCCGTACCAGTTGAGCGATCTGCTCGTGGGCGCTCGCGTGGCTGATACCAAGGACTTCCGACAATTCTTTCACCGTTGGCGGCAACCCCTTTTCATCGATGATTTGGCAAATGACCCTCAGCGTGTTTGCTTGTGGGTCGGTTATTTCCGATACCTTTTTCTTTCCCATGGCGATTGCTCCGTGTCGTAGCCACTGAGCGGATTAAGCCCAATTTATGACCACAAAATATACGACCTGATGAACATCAGGTCAATCAAAAAAACAGGACTTCTCGTCTGATTCCGTCATCTTGCACGTCCCTCCGGTAGGTAACGAACGCAAGTCCGGTTCAAGCCGGATGTAACCAGATAACCGACCAGAGGCGGAGCTGAGGCGGTTGTGGGTGCCATCGAACGCGCATCCCGACCGCCACCGTT
>MVRU01000144.1 GCA_002067745.1 Syntrophus sp. PtaU1.Bin005 | reverse complement strand
CCCCGCACAGCATCATCTATTTCGACAATGCCGCCACATCCTGGCCCAAACCGGCGGAAACCCTCAGGGCCATGGAGCACTACCTCCTCAATATCGGGGCGAATCCGGGCCGTTCGGGACACCGGCTCTCCCTGGACGCGGCACGGATCATCATGGATGCCCGGGCAGGCGTGGCAGAGCTTTTCGGCATTGAAGATGACCTGCAGGTGGTGTTTACAAAAAACGCCACGGAGGCGCTGAACCTGGCAATCCGGGGACTGCTTCATCCAGGCGACCACGCCATCACATCCAGCATGGAACACAACTCGGTCATGAGGCCGCTGCGGACTCTCGAAAGGGAGGGAGTGGAACTGAGCGTCCTTGCCTGCTCCCCTTCGGGCGAGCTGGACCCGGCGGACCTATCGCGGAGCATACGCCCCGGCACCCGCGCCATTTATCTGACCTCTGCCTCCAACGTCACCGGGACGCTCATGCCCTTGAAGGAAGTCGGAACGATTGCCCGCGAACACGGCTTGATCTTTTGCGTCGACGCCGCCCAGACAGCAGGATCCTATCCCGTCGATGTAGAGGATCTGGGCATTGACCTCCTCGCCTTTACGGGGCACAAATCCCTTTACGGCCCGCAGGGCACCGGCGGGCTCTATATCCGGAAGGGACTGGAAGAAAAGATCCGTCCGCTCATGGTGGGTGGAACGGGAAGCCGTTCCGAGTTCGAGGAACAGCCGGACTTTCTTCCCGACAAATTCGAGTCCGGCACGCCCAATGCCGTCGGCCTGGCCGGCCTGGAAGCGGGGGTCCGTTTCGTTCTGAATCGCGGCGTACCGCAGATCCGGGCAGAGGAAATCCGGCTGGCGGAACGTCTGCTCCATGGCCTGGAAGAGATGCCGGGAGTCACCGTTTATGGACCGGGTGATCCGTCCCGCCGGATTGCCGTCGTTTCCTTCACGATCCAGGGGCTCTCGCCAGCGGAAATCTCCCTCGCCCTGGATGAAGAGGAGAACATCATGTCCCGCCCCGGGCTCCAATGCGCACCGTCGGCCCATAAGACCATCGGAACCTTTCCCGTGGGAACCACCAGGTTCAGCCTCGGAGCCTTCAATACGGAGGACGAGGTGTCTGCCGCCCTTGAGGCCGTCGGCCGATTGGCATCCCGGGTCCGGCGGAAAACCTGAAAAGGAGATGGCTAGCCCATGCCGGAAATGATTGATGCGCGGGGACTGGCCTGCCCGCAGCCTGTCATCCTCGCCAAAAAGGCCCTGGAGCACTCCGCGGAACTGACCGTCCGGGTGGACAACATGGCCGCCGTGGAAAATGTGAAGCGCCTGGCGAAGTCCCAGGGCTGCCGGGTGACCGTGACGGACGAGCAGGACCGAACGTGGACTCTCACTCTGACCCGGGAGAGCGGCCTTGACGCCGCGCAGAAACATGCCGCCCCCAAGGACATCCCGGACGGTGCGGCCCGGCAGGAGGCGGTCGGCACCTCCGTTTGCGCGCCCTCTGTCATTCTGATTCCTTCCGAAACCATGGGACAGGGCGATGACGAACTGGGCCGGCTCCTGATGCGGGGCTTTTTCCATACCCTGCAGGAGCTCGACACGCTTCCCGATAAAATCATCTTTTACAATTCAGGGGTCAAACTTACGGTAAACGGCTCCGATGTCCTAGAGGACATCAGAGAGCTGGCCCAAGCCGGCGTGGAAATGCTGGTCTGCGGCACCTGCTTGAACTTTTTCAGTCTCACCGACCGGCTCGCCGTGGGAACGATTTCCAACATGTACGAAATCGCCGACGTCCTGACCTCGGCGGGCCGCCTGATAAGGCCCTGAGCCTCAATACTCAACGCCTTTTTGTGCCGGTCGCCCCGACGCCAGGGCATGCTTGTGCGCCTCCATGACGGTAACCGTATCGGCCAGGGCCACAAACGACTCCGGGGCGTCCCGCCCTGTCAGGACAATGATCTGGCGGGGGCCGGCCTGCCGGAGAACCGCAATCACCCCTTCCTCCGACAGAAGCTTCAGGGCCACGGCGTTGCAGATTTCATCGAGGATGACCAGATCGATCAACCCCGACCGGATCACTTCTTCAGCCAGCTGAAGCCCCCGCTGCGCCGCCTCGCGGTGCTGGAAGAATGCGGGGCCATCCTCGGGCAGGACAAAACCGAGCCCCGTCTGGATCAGCTCCACCCCGGGAAGATACCTCACGGCGGCCACTTCCCCTGTTTTTGAATCAGACTTGATGAACTGGACAATGCTCACCTTCATTCCGTGGCCGCTGGCCCGGATGGCCATCCCCAGGGCCGCCGTCGTTTTCCCTTTGCCGCTTCCCGTAAAAAGAAGAACCCTTGGCTTCTCGTCTTTCATCTCCTCTTCCCCCGATGCCCCTGGCAGAACCTTTCCCTCAAACCCGCCTCCTGTTCAGCAGGCCTCCTTGAATTCCGCTGGTTGCCCTCGCTGTCACTTTCCGTGAAATGACCATTTACCGCCGCACCCGTCCCGCACCATAAGGAATGATGCAGACCGCTTGAATATATGGTTGAAATCAATCTTTCAAGGAATTAATCTCTGCACCGTTGCCCGATGGCCATCAGGCATCAATCTTGATAATGAAAAAATCCCGGGGACCGGCTCCGCCATCGGGCTGTTTGCCAGTCGGGGCTGCCCCGCAGTCCCCCGTCGAATCGATCCGCGCCAACCGAGGCCGCCATCTCCTATGCGGCCCGGAAATTTCACCTGTTTGCCCCGGAGAACGGATATGCGCATCATGTCGTTTAGTCTCTTGAGAACATCCCTCTTCTGTTCGATAATCGGAACAATGGTCCTCTCCCTGTTCTGCTTTGCGGTGTTCGCTCAGCCACCGGCGGATATCGATCAGAGGGCAAGACAGCTTGAACAGCAGCTGGAAGGAACAACGGACCTGAATAAGCTGATGGAGGCATACCGCGAAACCTTGCAGCTCATGGGCGGGGCGAACCGGGGAGCCGCTGGAGTGACTGGCACGAGCACCATGCCTATCCGGCCGGCTGAAACGCCGGAGGAAGAGGTTTTGCGCCGTCGCGAGGTCATCAACAGCCAGTTCCGCCAGATGAAGAACAGGCTGAGTCTTCTTCCTCCGGGCACAGAAAAGCCTCAGCTTCCCGAGGCTGTTGCCGTGGAAGGGTATCTCGTCGTCCATGGCGGAGAAAAAGAGCTCTTCTCCAATGAAGTGCGGACAGACCTGTTTTACACGATCAAAGAGCGATTTGTCGGCAACCTGATCGTCGGGCACACCTACGATCCGGCAAGAGGAAGGTTCGATGGGCAAAAGGCGTATGAGATTCAATCCCTGTCAACGAAGATCGATGTGTCGGGCATGGGCGGCAAAAAGTGTGTGCGCCGGGGGTCATACTCACCATCGTCCTGCACGGGCTGGACCCACTTCTCCGGCTATGAAATCTCCGGGGGCGAACGTTACCCGCAATTCCATTCCGGCGTAGTCAGTGCGGAAACGGAGGAAGATGGCCGGATCACCATCGTGGCCGAAGCGCCTGCGGCAATCTTCCTGGGAGATGATGGCCGGACGAATCTGAAAGCGGGATGCTCCCGTGCCTCATGGACGCTGAGCCAATCAGAATTTGAACAATGGCTTGAACAGGGTGAGCTTACTTTGCGCCGGGATATCGG
>MVRU01000143.1 GCA_002067745.1 Syntrophus sp. PtaU1.Bin005 | reverse complement strand
ACGCGATTTTATGCGTCCTGGCAGAAAAAGAACAGCGGTGCAACGTTGCTGATGGACTGTGTCTCGTGAAAGAGCGGAAAATCCCTGTTCTTGGCCCCCTTTTCCCGTATTAAATGTCGGTGTTGGATTGGGAGCAGAGAGAATGACTGGAATTATCCAATATTTATACCGTCTCTTGTAGCACAGATGCGGAAGATGGTCAATGGCCGCCTCCTTATAAGATAAACATCTGAACCCTACCGCCCGGGGTGCAGGAGAAAAAAAGCTGAAAAAAGAAAGTTAAGATGAAAATTGTGAAGAGTGAGGCTTTTCACTTGCATGGAGTTGTCCGTACCATTGACAGAACGATTCAAGAAGAAGTTTTTCAAGGAGAATCATTAGCGTGATATCTTCAGACGTCAAGGAAGAGCGTACACTTGGAGTAGCGATGCTGAGCCCGGATCTCAAGGTGCTGGCCATCAACAACCGGTTTCGGGAATGGTACCCTGCACTGAAGATCGAGGAACAGCCGCTTTGCTATGAAGCCTTTCGCTTCCATCCGCAGGAGGAAACCTGCCCGAATTGCCCCGTCCTCAAAACCCTGGAAGACGGACAGTCCCATGAGGCGAAGATGGAAGTCTGGTCCACCGAAGGGATCAGGATTCTGCATGTCCTTTCAACGCCTCTTGCGGCCTCTTCGGACGGGCGGGTGACAGCCGTCATCGAGACCGTGGACGACAGGACGGAGCAGGGGAAATCGACGGAAATGCTGATCCAGGATGCGGAGCGGATGGAATCGCTGCTGACCCTGAACTCCATGTCCGACCAGCCGATCGAAACCATCATCCCCTTCGCCGTTGAAAAGAGCATTGCCCTTACGAACAGCGGAATCGGCTATTTCGCCGTTCTCAACCACGACGAGACGGTGTTGACCATGAAATACTGGTCCCGGTCCGCCCATGCCGCCTGCAGGATCGCCGACAAGCCCCTCGTCTACCCCGTGGAACAAACGGGCCTCTGGGGTGAGGCGGTGCGGCGCAGGAAGGCGATCATCACCAACGATTATGCCTCCCCCAGCCCGTGCAAGAAAGGGATTCCAGAGGGGCACGTTCCCATTCTCCGGCACATGAACATCCCCATCTTCAGCGGGAATCGCATTGCCGCCGTGGCGGGAGTCGGCAACAAGGCGACGCCGTATGGAATGAACGACCTCCGTCAGCTGAAACTCCTGATGGACGGCTTGTGGCGCATCATCACCCGCAGGCAGACCGAGGAGGCCCTGCTGGAAAGTGAAGCAAAGCTGAAGGCCATCACGGATTACGCCCAGGATGCCATCACCATGACGGATTGTCAGGGTAAAATCTCCTATTGGAATCCCGCTGCCGAGCGAATTTTCGGGTACTCGAGCGGGGAGGCGTTGGGCCGGAATTTCTGTGAATGCGTTGCACCGACGCGCCTTCATGGGGCGTATCAATCCGCATTCGAGGAAATTCAGCAGACAGGCCGGGGGGGCGCCGTGGGGAAGACCATGGAATCGCAGGCCTGCCGGAAAAACGGGCAGGAGATCGCCGTGGCCATATCGCTTTCTTCCGTCCAGGTAAAGGACCAGTGGCACACCGTGGCCATCTTGAGGGATATCACCGATCAGAAAATAGCCGATGAAACCCTGCGCAGCACCCTGGCGGAATTGGCGCAGGTAAACAATGAGCTTGAAAAGGCCATCGGCTGGGCCAACGAGATGGCCTTTGAATCCCAGACCGCCAACATCGCCAAGAGCCAGTTCCTGGCCAACATGAGCCATGAAATCCGAACTCCCATGAACGGCGTCATCGGCATGACCGCCCTGCTTATGGACACCGACCTGTCAAAGGAGCAGCGCGCCTATTGCGAGACGATCCAATCCAGCGGAGAGGCGCTTCTCGGCATCATCAACGACATTCTTGACTTTTCAAAAATTGAGGCGGGAAAAATCGAGCTGGAGGAGCTGGATTTCGACATCCGCAATACGGTGGAGGATTCTGCGGCAATTCTCGCCACGCGTGCCCATGAAAAACACATTGAGTTCACCTGCCGAATCGATCCGGGGCTGCATACCTACCTGTGCGGCGACCCGGGACGCCTCCGCCAGATCCTGATCAACCTGGGAAGCAATGCCGTCAAGTTCACCGCCCGCGGCGAGGTTTCCTTCGATGTGGCTTCCGTGGAGGAAACGGACTCGCTCATCAGGGTGCGCTTCGAGGTGAGGGATACAGGTATCGGGATTTCGCGGGAGAAAATCGGCCTTCTGTTCAACCCCTTCCAGCAGGTGGATGCCTCGACGACGCGGCGCTTCGGCGGGACCGGCCTCGGGCTGGTCATTTCGAAGCGTCTGGCGGAGTTGATGGGGGGCGAAATCGGCGTGGAAAGTGTCGAGGGGCAGGGGTCGACGTTCTGGTTCACCGCCGTCTTCAAGCGGAGGAAGCCAGGCAGGGACATCGAAGCGGGACTTCCACGCGCCGATGTCCGCGGAGTGCGGGTTCTCGCCGTAGACGACAACGCCACCAACCGCCTCATCCTTTCCGAACAGCTGGATTCGTGGGGGATGCGCCATACCGAGGTCACAAACGGACCGGATGCCCTGTCGCTCCTGCGTGAAGCCAGCAAGAAAGGCGATTCCTACCGGATTGTCGTGACAGACATGCAGATGCCCGTCATGGATGGGGAGACCCTGGGGAAGGCGATCAAGGCGGACCCCCTGTTGAAGGATACCCTACTGATCATGATGACCTCCATGGGCAAACGGGGCGATGCCAGGCGACTGCACTCCGTCGGTTTTTCCGCCTATCTGACCAAGCCGGTTAAGCAATCCCAGCTCTTCGACTGCCTGTCGACCGTTCTTGGCCGGAGCATCCACCCCGGAGCAGCGGAAGATGTCGCCATGGTGACCCGGCATACGCTCAACGAGGCCCAGCGGCGGAAGGCCCGGCTTCTTCTCGTTGAAGACAATCCCACAAACCAGAAGGTTGCGCTGCACATCTTTGGAAAGCTCGGTTTTTCCGCCGACGTGGCGGGCAACGGACGAGAGGCCATCGAAGCCCTGAGAAGGGCGCCCTATGATCTGGTCTTCATGGACGTCCAGATGCCGGTCATGGATGGTTTCGCTGCGACGCGGATGATCCGGGACGGCCGGTCCGGTGTTCTTCATTCCGGGATTCCCATCATCGCAATGACTGCCCATGCCATGAAGGGAGACCGTGAGCGCTGCATCGGGATGGGCATGAGCGACTACATCCCCAAGCCCATCATGCCCGGGGTGCTGGCCGAGATGCTCGATAAATGGCTGGTCCACGCCCCGGAAGCCGCGGCTCCGCAGACGGCTCAAGCGTCATCGGGGGAGGCGGATCCGGTCTCCGGGCCGGTTGTTTTCGATCGGCAAACCCTTCTGGACCGGCTGCTGGGAGACCGGGAGCTGGTTAGAGAGATCTGCGCAGGCTACCTGGAAGAAATGCCGGAACAGTTTCAGCGGTTGAGGCAGGCCGTCGATCGGAACGACGGGGACCTGGTTGGGAAGATGTCGCACACCATGAAAGGCGCCGCGGCCAACGTGGGGGCCATGGCGCTGAGCGCCGCGGCCCTGAATATGGAAAAGACCGTAAAGGGCGGCCGGTTGGAGCAGATGGCCTTGATCCTGCCGGAGATGGAGCGGCATTTTGATGTCCTGAAAAAGCGCATGGAGGAAGATCTGATATGAAGGTTCTCAT
>MVRU01000142.1 GCA_002067745.1 Syntrophus sp. PtaU1.Bin005 | reverse complement strand
GATGCCTCAAGCTCCTTTTCCGCCTGCTTGCGCTCCGTAATGTCTTCATAAGTGACGACGATCCGCCCCTCGGTCAGTCGCTCGCCGATGCGGGAAGCCCTCATCATGCAGATCAGGTCGTGGCCGTCCTTGTGCCTGCAGAGAAATTCCGTGCTGTACGTCCGATGCTTTTCCAGGTTATCGTAAAAAAGCCGGGCAATTTTGTCGCAGTCCTCGTCGCTGCAGTAGATCAGCCGAACGCTCCGGCCGATGAGCTCTTCAGGAAACCAGCCAAAGACCGTCTGCACGGCGTTATTGGCAAAGATGAACCGGCGGTTATGGAGACCCACCACGGCGTGGGGAATGGCATCCAGGATCGATGATTCGAGCGCCTCCAACTCCTCCAGCCGGTTGCGGGCTTCCTTCTGGCCGGTGATGTTCATGGAGTTTCCCAGGACAGCGCGCTTCCCCTTGTAGTAGATGGGGGTCGATGTCTCCATGATCCACTTGATCCGCCCGTCCCGGGTGATGATGCGGAATTCGTAGGGTGAAAAGCGCTGCCCCTTGAGCATGCGGATGGCATTTTTCCGGGCCAGTCGGCGGTCATCGGGATGGATGAGGCTCAGAGATTCCATCCCCACCATCTCTTCTTCCCGATACCCGGCATATTCGGCAATATGAGGGTTGACGAACTGAAATGTCCGGTCCTGGAGGATGTAGACGCCCACCTGGGAACTGTTGGCCAATGTGCGGTAAAGGTCCTGTTCCAGGTGGTATTCGTTCTGCTTTTTTTCAGCCCTTTCCATCGTTTTCCTCAAATCGTCACGGGCAGGAGAATCCTGGATCCGTAATGGCTCCGTGTCCCTTTCCGAACATTTCATGTCGGATCGCCCTTCTCCTCTCCTTTTTTTCAAGCGGTCCCTAAGGGTTCGTAAGCTGCGGCGACGGCTCCGGTTCCGGCGGCTTCGGTGCATCCGGCAGCAGAAGGGTCATCCCCAGGATGCTCTGGAGGGGGTCGCAGCCGGGCGCAAGGCCGCTGCAGCACTCAATGCCGGGCCGCAGCGTCGTAATGACCGAACGCCCCACAATCCTTCTTCCCCTGCGCCCCCGGACATCCTGGGTGGTCACCCCCCACATGCTGTGGAAAATCAGAGCTTTCCCCTCGAATGACCCCATATAGAGCATGATGTGCCCTTTACGCCAGATCAATGTGGCATAGGGGATTCCGGAAGAGAGAATGGCCGCCTCCTTTTCTTCGGGAGACAGATGTCCCAGTTCGATGAAACGGCCGGTCTCATGGGCCTGCTGTTTGGAGTTTCTCGGCAGCCAGATCCCGAAAGGGGCGAAAAAATCCATCAGCATGGAAGAACAATCCCGGTTTCCGTAAAGCCCGCCCCAGCCGTAGGGCTGATTGATCAGTTCGTTGGCCACCCGCGCCAGGTTTGCCCGGGTCATCTTCAAGGGTCTCAGGGCCGCATGTTCCCGGGCGAGACGGGCAACCTTGGAGATCGCCCGACCGTCCTGATCGGAAACGACGATCCGGATCTCCCAGACATCCCCCTCTTCCCGGAGCAGGGGGAACTGTGCCCCCAGGGGCGCCTTGAAACAGAACCGCCCCTTTTCATCATAAATGGGGATCCGATCCCGGATGACGACGGCGTATCTCCCGCTCTGCCAGGAATTCGCCAGGTCATCATCCACCAGGGCGACATCCCGGGCGCTCACCCATCCGAAATAGGTGCCGGTTTCAACATGCACCCAGGCCTTATCCTCACTGACATGAGAGATGTAAACCGGCGAGTTGACCGTAATGGTCGATATCTGCAATCGATCAAAGGGGTAACCCGAATCGTTGTCCAATCCATCAAAAAGCGGCCCTGAAGTCGGCAGCGCCCGCAGATCCGTATTGGCGACGGTGATACCCCGGATTCCCCGGTTCGGGTACTGGTCCAGACCTGCGCTGTGCCTCAGGCCTTCCACCCAGGCCGGCTCACGCCGGCGATGGTTCTCGCCGTACCCCGGATTCTCTCCATACTTGTTGAAATCCCAGAGGATGTCGTCGCGGGTGCACCGTGGTTTTTCCTGCTGCCAGATGGAAAAATAGCGTCGGGAGTACGACTCATTGAGAGTCTGCTGAATCTCACGGTCCACGATGGCCGAATCGTCCGATTTCCCGGGCAGATAAAAGAAGTGATCCTGCTTCAACCGGCTGATGTCCCGAATCTCGTCCTGGGCGCGAGCCAGGGGGGAAAGGAGGAGAATTCCCAGCATCCCCAGGAATATACATATATGGATTTTCATAGGTGATCTTTTGATCCGCATCTTCCTCAACCGGCCATTTTGCCATAGTCTAAGGATTTTCCTGCACAGTGCAACCCTTTTATGCACAAGCCTTCTTTCCGAAGGTGTGCCGGGATTTTAAACAGAGCTTAAAAAAATGCCTGTCGGCAAGAAATACCTGGAATATTTTGTAGATTTTCAAAAGAAAGATTGGTATAACGTCGCGGATTTGCGAGGATGATATTCCCTTGGAGGGAAAACAATCGAAACAGGAGGCCAAGCGACGATCGATGTACGATTTCGTTCCCAAAAAAATATTTTTCACCAAGGGTGTCGGCACCCATCGTGATGAGCTGCACTCTTTTGAACGCGCCCTGCGCGACGCCGGTATCGAAAAATGCAACCTGGTCCAGGTATCCAGCATTTTCCCGCCGGGCTGCAAGAGTATTTCGAAAATTCAGGGATTGAAGGAATTGATACCGGGCGCCATCACCTACTGCGTCATGAGCCGTTGCTGCAGCAACGAGCCCAAACGGCTCCTCGCCGCTTCCGTAGGCTGCGCCATCCCTGCGGACAAGACCTCCTATGGATACATCAGCGAGCACCACGCCTTCGGCCTCACCGAGAAGCAGGCGGGGGATTATGCCGAGGACATGGCCGCCGCCATGCTGGCTTCAACCCTGGGAATCGACTTCAACGTGGATGAAAGCTGGGACGAAAAGAAGGAAATTTTCAAGATCAGCGGCAAAATCGTCCGAACCCGCAATGTGACCCAGTCGACCATTGTGAAGGACGACCGTTATACAACGGTGGTCGCTGCAGCTGTTTTCGTTTTTTGATGCCTTTGAGCCGCAGGGCTGTTCCTCAAGGCTGACGAGCCGTCAGGGAAGTCGTATCGATGCGGCGGCAGCTCGAAGAAACGCCCTTGAAGAACGGTCCCTGGCCACCCCGGCAAAGGCGGCCGGGTATCTTCCCCGCTGACGCCAGCATCCGCTATCCGTTACTCCTCAACACGCCGTTTTTAAATCCGTCAAGACATGAGCAGCACAGAGGGCGCAGGGAATGAAAAGTCTCGGCATATGCATCGGTGCAACCACACTGACGGCCGTTGCCGCAGGCAGGAATCCGCAGGGGGAAATCCATCGGTCCCTGCTCCATCTGAAGCCCCACGATGGCAATCCGCGCCGGGCGTTCCTGGAACTCCTTTCTTCGCTTCCCCTGGACCAGTTCCAGCGCATCGCCGTGACCGGCAGAAAGTTCCGCTCTTTTGTCAATCTCACATCCCTTCCAGAGCCTCTGGCCGTGGAAACGGCCCTTTCGTTCTTATCCGCCGGCCGAGAACCCCTGAATGCCGTCATCAGCGCCGGGGGGGAAAGCTTCCTGGTCTATGTCATCGGGAAAGACGGTAAGATCTGCTCCGTCCAGACAGGCAACAAATGCGCTTCGGGGACAGGTGAATTTTTTCTTCAGCAGATCCGCCGCCTGAACCTCGACCTCGAAGAAGCCATCGCCTTCGCCCGGCAGGAGCAGCCCTACCGGGT
>MVRU01000141.1 GCA_002067745.1 Syntrophus sp. PtaU1.Bin005 | reverse complement strand
CCTTGATTTTTGGCCGTTTCCTGACATTGAAAACAAAACATCTGATTCCTCCTTTCACTATGGTCAACCTGAAATGTGTCTTTCACCAGGGCACTCTGTTGAATGATCCCCTGAATTCCTGGCGCCATTACCTCACAATCAGCAATTCTTCTCCTTGACTTAGATCAAGGAGGAGGTTTTTTATTTTTTGACGGATCCGCACCTGCTTTCTTCCCGGAGTGCCCGCAGCCGCGAGATGCCCGGCCTTTCAGCCTCCCTGAACGGCCTTTCTCTAAACCAGCCCGGCCATTTTCCCGCCGAAATCCTCGCAGGCCTTTACGGCTTCTCCGTCGGGGTTCCATTGAGCGCGAAGCCCGTCGTCAACGACCTGGAAACCCGCCTCCTCCAACCGCCGGTTCAGGATTTTTACCGACTCTCCGCTCCAGCCATAGCAGCCGAAGGCCGCCGCTTTTTTCCCCTTGAATTTAAGGCCGCTGATCTCCTCAAGGATTCCAGCCACAGCCGTTAGAATTCCCCGGTTGATCGTCGGGGAGCCCACAAGGATGCCCTTTGACTTGAAGACTTCCGTAATGACGTCATTCTTGTCCGAGTGGGCCACGTTGAAAAGCTTCACGTTGACCTGGGTATCCGCCTGCCTGATCCCGCGGGCAATATGCTCCGCCATGATCCGGGTGCCGTTCCACATGGTGTCGTACAGGATCGAAATCTGGTTTTCCTGGTAATCGTCCGCCCACTTGAGGTACTGCTCCACAATCCGGGTGGGCTCCCTGCGCCAGATGACCCCGTGACTTGTGCAGATGATATCTACGGGAAGTCCAACGGCAAGGACCTCCTTGATCTTCCGGGCCACCAT
Source organism: Syntrophus sp. PtaU1.Bin005 (assembly GCA_002067745.1). GTDB lineage: Bacteria > Desulfobacterota > Syntrophia > Syntrophales > Syntrophaceae > Syntrophus > Syntrophus buswellii. Next base: position 2,983 of record MVRU01000141.1, on the reverse strand, counting down.
GACGCTGAAGGGCGTGAGGATATTGGCGTAATACTTGATGCACTCCATCATGAGTTCATTCTGATCCACCAGGTCATTGAACATGTATTCCGACGCGTAGTGCTGGCCGAAGGCATCGTTGCTGAAGAGGATGTTGTCCCCCGTCAGATAGCAGAACATGGTGTCCGGCCAGTGCAGCATGGGGGCCTCAAGAAAGACCAGTTCCTTGCCTCCCAGGCTCAGCCGGTCCCCCGTCTTGACGGCTTGAAAATTCCAGTTCTGATGATAGAGTCCCTTCAACGATTTGATGCCGTTTGCCGTACAGTAGATCGGCCTGTCGGGAATGCGGCGCATCAGCTCCGGCAGGGCGCCGCTGTGATCGCTCTCCCCATGGTTGGCGATGACGTAGTCGATTTTCTCCAGATCGACAACGCTCTCCAGAGCGGACACGTACTCCCCGGCGAAAGGTCCCCAGACCGTGTCGATGAGGGCCGTCTTTTCCTCTTCTACAAGGTAGGAATTATAGGTAGAACCGCGATGGGTCGAATACTCATCGCCGTGAAATCTCCGCAGTTCCCAATCGATCTTACCCACCCAACGAACATTTCCCTTGACCTTAAACGCCATGATTCCCTCCCATTCCTGATGAAATGTTTTTGTACCCCCAACGAACCTTTTTAAGTTCTCCTTGATTTACGGAGTCATTGCCCAATATGATGCCATTTTACCCCGACAAAGATCAAGGGCAAGGAAAATTTACAGATTACAAGGGACGGACCATGGACAATGTTTTGAAGATGATCGGGGCGATTCCCCTCTTCCAGGGGCTCATCGAAGAGCAGCTTGGCCAGCTCCGGAACATTGCGCGGAACACATCTTTCAATAAGGGGGAAGTGATCTTTTCCGAAGACGATGAAGGAGAAGGGTTCTACGTGGTGGTCGCCGGGCAGGTCAAAATCTACAAGCTTTCCCAGGAAGGAAAGGAGCAGATTCTCCACATCTACGGGCCGGGAAACTCCTTTGGCGAAGTAGCGGTCTTTGCCGGAAAACACTTTCCCGCCAATGCGAAATCCCTGACGAAAAGCCACCTCCTCTTCTTCCCCCGGAAAGACTTCGTGGACCTGATCGCCGGCAATCCGTCCCTGTGCCTGAACCTTCTGGCCGACCTGTCGCTTCGGTTGAGGCAGTTTACGGTGCAGATTGAAAATCTAACCCTTAAAGAGGTCCCCGGACGGCTGGCCTCCTACCTCCTCTATCTCAGCGTTGAAGAAGGACAGGGGGATCATCTGACGCTTTCCATTTCCAAGGGGCAGCTGGCAAGCCTGCTGGGAACGATTCCCGAAACGCTCTCAAGGATCCTTGCCCGAATGAGCGGCGGCGAACTCATCGACGTGAAGGGAAAGGAGATCATGATCCTGGACCGGGTCGGCCTGCAGGAGCTGGCGGACGCGGGCCGACTGAGTGATCAGCGCCCACCGCCTGAAAGCTGATCCGTCCAGCTTTGCAGAAATTCCGGGGCAACCGAAACTTCCCGATAGATATGCCGGACGAGTTCGGCGTTCAGCTTCCGGAAATCCCGTTCGACCGGAACGACCAGCAATCCTCCCATCTCAACGCTGGCCGGGCTGATCAGGATCCGGTCAGAGCCTTCCCGGTCATAAAGATCCGGGCGATTTTTCCCTCGAGGGAACAGCAGAAGCCGCCATGCTCCTCCTTGATAAGCCGCATGGAGGTTCAGCATCGGTTCCGCCCCGGAAACGTCGGCGGCCTTCATAACCGTCAAGACCTTTTTGACGGCCCCTTCCAGGTCGGTTAAATCGGAACCCTTGATCACCAGCACGGCCCGGCCGAGGCGCTCCGCCCGACAGACGGAGGCGGAAACGTGCCTGGCGATTACGGGAACGGGGCGGCCGTCATCAATCTGCGCTTCGATGGACAGGCTGCCTGCCGGACAGGCCTGAAAGTGCAGATGGTCCGGCGCCGAGGCGCCGCAGAAAGGGCCGTTGTAGAAAACCGCCAGGGAGGGAGCGAGGTCTCGAGCCAGCAGAAGAACGGTATCGATCTGCCCTTCCAGGAATTGAGGGCGATGGATTCGATGGCTGATTACAAAATGTTGAGAAAAGATGGGGAAGGGATTGCAGAGAACGAGAAAATCCCGGCGATAGAGGATTCCCCGCTGCTCTCCGGGAAGGTTGGCCGGGCATAGAAAACAGGGGCGCGCCGCGATGGATGCCGGATCCAGGCGGGCGGCGCTGCTGACGATCCGTTGGGGATTGAACTGAAGAACCACGGAGAAATCTCCGCAGTCGACAGTTCGGAATTGAGACTGCGCAACCGCTTTATACCCGTCGGCAAGCCTCGGCCAGTCGATTTTCTGCCGGTTCAGAAGCTCCTCGCACAGATCCGGAAGTCTTGCGCCTGCCTTCATGTCTTCAGGATTGAATTCCGCGAAAATCCTGGAGTCTGACGATATATTCCGTTCCATGACTTCTTCATCTCCGATCTATTTTCCCTGCAACCGAAAGGGGCGTCACGGGAGTTCCCGGTTCCGTCGCTGCCGGGCCAGGATTTCCAGGGTCCGGATTCGATCCTTGAAGAGGTCGTTTCGGTTGACCTTCTCAATGGGCAGGGCGGAATCGGTGTTGTCCGTCCAGCGGCGGCAGAGATACAGACTTTCGTAAATTCTTCCGATCGAATACTGCCGGGAAATGCGCAGGGCCAGGGCGTAATCCTCTCCATATCCAACATTGAGGAAGGGGATCTTTCGGAGCAGCTCCGTACAAAAGGCCCGCGGCGCACCGAGCCCGTTGATCCGCAGGGCGTTGTTGCGGCCGTTTTCCCATGTCCATTCCCGATGGTCGATCTTGCCGGGAGGAATTTCCTCAAGTCGTTCATTGACCAGAGTGTAAGCTCCTATGACCATGGCATGGCGACCGGTCCGCAGGAGGTCCACCATCTGCTGCAGGGCATCGGGACGGCTGTAAAGGTCGTCTGAATCGAGCTG
>MVRU01000140.1 GCA_002067745.1 Syntrophus sp. PtaU1.Bin005 | reverse complement strand
AACCCTTTCAACGGCCAGGCTGCCGATGTTGATCTCATCGGTTATGGTGCTGATGATGTCTTCCGTAACCATTTCGTAAATCATATCGCTGCCCATAATACCCTCACTTTTTTAAAGACTATTTCGGAATGCAGGCCCTTCGGGGAGATCAAGAAATGGATCTGGACCGGCGCCGGGAAAATATTGCGGCTCATGGATGCTCCCGATATCCTTTTATGAAAGGTGCATTGCCCCAAGTCTATCTTGGACAGATTATTTTAAAGCCGCCTGCCGGAAAGAGTCAAAATAAAAAATACGGTACCGGGTTTCCATGAGTCAAATCAGCCAAATCTACGCCATTGATTCCTTGAAATCGTCTTACCGGGAGAAAGAATGGAACAACAGAACAGGTTACTGAACCGGTTTTGCCGGACATTATAATTCATTTTTAAATTAATTTAAATGATGTATTTGCAACATGTTGTATTTCTTGAAATTATAAAAGCTATCAGGCCAAGTCTCATTCAACTCACGTGACCCAATTTTGAATTTCATGAAATCATTGTCTCTAACCATTCAGGATCATGAGATAATATAGCCAGAAAGAACCTGCCTTACATGCGGAAACCACCTTCCTTGAGCCGTGCCCCGATCAACGGATTACGGCTTAAGAAAGGTGGTCGTCTTGCGGATGCTACAAAGGTTTTGTCTTTTAAAGAATAAAGGGTTCCAACCTTTGACTCATGTCGGCAACCCTAGTCTTTGAAGGATCGTTTCTTTCAAGGTCTCCGATGTCCCTTCACCGACTTCCATCAGCCGTGCTTCCCGGAAATATCGTGAAATCGGGTATTCAACGGAAAACCCGTATCCGCCGTGCACCTGCAAAGCCCTGTCTGCAACCCACATGCAGGATTCCGACGCAAAAAGCTTTGCAACCTGCGCATCGAGGGAAATGTCCTGGCCATGATCCGCCTTGAAAGCGGCCTGGTAAATCATATTCCTGGCAATCCGGCTCATTTTGAACATATCGGCCAGGTAAAATCCGACCGCCTGGAAGGCACAGATCGGTTTACCAAAGGCTAGCCGGGCTTGCGAATATGCCAGGGCCTCTTCAAAGGCGCCCTGAAGGATTCCCAATCCGACCGCCCCGAAGACCAGGCGGAAGCGGTCCAGGGCATTGGTGAGCAAGCCAAGGCATGCCTCTCCGGAAGAGATCAGCGCTTCTTTCGGCACTTGCACCTCATTGAAGTCCACCTCGCAGGTTGATACGGCATTCATCCCCATCTTGGGAATTTTCCGAACCACAATTCCCGGTGACTTTGAGTCCACAGCGACCAGGACAAAATCGCCCGGCTGTCCGCCCGTTGTCATCCTGGCAAAGACAAGGAGATCGTCGGCATTGTCCGCATTGACGACAGACATCTTGCTGCCCTTCAAAACCAGGGCATCCCCTTTATCCTCAACCGTTGTCTCTATTTTTGCTATATCTGGACCGGAATTGGCCTCCATGAAGGCCATGGTTCCCGTTTTTTCTCCGTAGGCAGCGGCGGTGACGTATTTTTCTTTCTGTTCTTCAGTCCCAGCCTCCAGAATCGGATAGGCGAAATAAAAACTGGTGGCTCCGGCGGCCAACGCGACCGCTGCCGACACACGGGCCAGTTCTTCCATGGCAATGCAAGCCCCGACCCAGCCTAATCCGCTGCCTCCGTACTGCTCGGGAGTAATGATGCCTCCGACGCCCATCTCTGCCAGTTTTGCCAATATCTCAGAAGGATATTCTTCCTTTTCATCAATGTCTCCGGCGACCGGTCTTATTTCCTTTTCACAAAACCTGTGAATCATTTGCTGGAACATTTTTGTTTCATCAGTCAACAGATTTTCCATAACCTCCACCTTCTTTCCTCGCTATCCAATTAATGTTGGAATCTTGATCTTCAGTCAACTGCAACCGCTGCCCCCACGAATGCCCTAAGAAACGCAAAATATATGCCTCATCAAAAAAGCAAACAGCCGGTCCCCTGACCTTGAAGGTTTCTTCCCCTGCCGGAAAATGATGCCCGGATCAATTGACGGCAGAGGCCAGCCATTGCTGTTCCGTCGCCGTAATCATGCCTCTTTCTTTCCCCATTTCGAGAAACAGCCTGGATCCCCCAAGAAATCTCCCGGAGCCTGGGGCCTCACGCATCCGGACGGCCGGCAGCGCGGTCTCTTGATCCCGACGGGGAATCGGGGATGGACACAATGTCGAGAGGCGTCTCCACAATCCTTTGCAGTCCATCTTTTCGCACGATGAAATCGACCTCGATGCCTACAGCGCCTTCGTTGGGGATGATGAATTTCGGCTCAACGGCCATGACCATACCCTCCCGGAGCACCATTCTGTGGCGCGCCGTAATGACAGGCATTTCGTTAAGTTCGAGGCCAAATCCGTGCCCGATAAAGGCCACCTGCCCTTCGCCGTGGCCCATAAAAAATTCTTCCAGCCTTGCCCGTTTCACATGATCGAGGGCCCTCGTGAAGACCTCCACGGTATCTACGCCCTCCTTCACATAATCCATCATGTCCTCGATGATCTCCCGTGACACCTCGTATGGCTTCCGGAAGCATTCCTTCATCTCCCCCACCACATAGACCCGCGTTTCATCGGTGACATAGCCGTTGTACCCCCCACCATAATCCACGATGAGAGGGATGCCCTTTTTCACGATGTTGGCGGAAGAACCCTGGCCGACGGCCGGTGTCAGTCCGAACCCCGCGATGGGCACATCGCCGCCCGATGCAACCGTGGACGAATAGCCCTGGGTCACCAGGGCACAGGTCATCTCCCGGTTGAATCCTCTCATGCGCAGCAGCCCCTGATGGCCCCTGCGCCTGCCTTCGGCGACAAGGTCCGCCTCAATCGCAACCTCCTGCCTTCCCTCCCTCACAATATCCCTGGCTTTTCGAAACACATGGGACACAATCTCTCCCGATTTGAGAATCTGTCGAATTTCAAACTCGCTTTTCGCCAGCCTCACCTGCCTGATCAAAGGCGACACGTCTGCCACGTGGTCATAACCCAGGATGGATTTCCATTTTTCAGCGATAAGAAAGGGAACCACATCGAGCTCCATGGCACCGTTTCCTCTGAGCACATTTTTCTCCCTGAGGATCTCCCTGGTTTCTTTGATCTTCTTGATGGGCGTGATCTCAAGGGGCGATTCATAGAGAGCCCGAAACAGACTTTTTTCCACGAAAAAAACAGGGGGCTCATCCACGGGAACAACGAGAACGCCTTTCTGAACCGTGCCGGTAAAGTAAAAGAGGTCCACGTTCTGGAGAATGACCGCAAAATGGATGCCCTGATCTGCCATTAACCCTCTCAAGGCATCCAGCCTTCTCTCAATCTCCTCCCTGGGCGTGAAATCACAGACATTTAAGCTCTTGACCATCTTCCCTGACCTTGTTTCAATACTTCAGCCTGGTCCTCGAACTTTTCCTGACAGACTTTTTCGCGGACGGATTAATCTCCCGTTGATCTTTCGTGAATTCCCCGGGGATATTCTGAGAATTTCCGATGTTCCTGATGCTGCATGAAGATGATGTGCAGTTTTTGGGTGTGTGATAATCCCGGATTTCCTTCCTGTCTGACAGGGGGCGCGGACAGGAAGGAGAATCCGGGGGTTATCATGGCATCTCTTGCGGTTTCAAACAAACCTTACTTGATGATCGGGCCTGGAAAGGGCAAAACCTGCCTGCCGAATACCATGTTTGTCTGCATCGCTGCAGTTGCGTAAATGGCAAGTACCCCACACAATCCAGCGAGATTGCCGGCAATCGGGGCATAGGTATGGTGATCCAGGAACCCCATGTATATGCC
>MVRU01000139.1 GCA_002067745.1 Syntrophus sp. PtaU1.Bin005 | reverse complement strand
TGTTTCACTGACATTGTTAAAGATCATGCTGTCCTCCTTCTGGATAATTGATCCTTCAGGAGGATTATTGTTCATATAATTTTTGTTGTCAAATATTATATGTCGTTGTAGTGATATATTTGCTTTAATATTCACATAGTAAATGCTTAATTTCAATGGCTTGGTTTGCATTAAACTCGTGTTTCTCTCCCCGAGAGAATTGCTATATTGCTCAGCCGCCTCCGGAACCTCCGTCCGGCGAGAAGCCGACCGTCACTTTTCCCCCATCCACAATGACGGGAATAATCCGCTTGCCGCCTGAATAAGCGAGCATTTCATCTAGTTTATCCTGATCGTCCGCCACATTTATGAAAATGGCCTTTTCTTTATAGGTTGCACGGGCCTGGCGAGTAAAGGGACACGTATCCGTTCCGTAAATTCTGATTTTATCTCCTGACATCGTTTTCTCCTTTCTTTTCAATGAGAGCCATGTTCCTGGTCTTTAGATACCCTTTGCCGAGGCCAGGAATTCGCATATCCGGTTTAAGGATTCAGATTTCAATAGGTTTTTAGAATCCAAACCCGAATCTCGTCCCGAACCCGCCGGAAGGCGGCAAGGACATCGTCTTCAGAACCTGTTGCCGCAGCCGGATCTTCAAATCCCTGATGGCGTTTTAAATGAGTTCCCGGAACGACGGGGCAGGTCTCCTGGGCATGACCGCAAACGGTCACCACCTCGTCGAAAGGCTCATCCCCGAAGGAAGAGAGTCCCTTGGATCGGTGACCACGGATGTCGATGCCGATCTCCGCCATTGCCTCAATGGCCCCGGGATGGACCCTCGTTGGTTCGGTGCCGGCGCTGAAAGCATCGTAGAGGCCCCCGCGCAGAGATCGGAGAAGTCCTTCAGCCATCTGCGACCGGGAGGAGTTATGGGTGCACACAAAAAGAATCCGCTTTTTTCGGTTCTTATCCATCGCTCTTTCTCCTGGAGAGATCATTTCTTGAGCCAAGCCAGAATTTCTTCTTTTTTCGGGATTTTCCCCACGGATTTTACCTTATCGTCGATGATAACGGCCGGAGTTCCGAAAACGCCGTATGAGGCGATTTTCATCACGTCGGTTACTTTTTCGATTTCCGCGTCCACGCCGGCCTCGGCGACGGCTTCCCGGACAAGCTGTTCCGTTTGTTGGCAACGCGTACATCCCGGTCCTAACACTTTAATTTTCATAACAATCTACCTCCATTAAAAGAGTTGACTAAACTTTCTGATGATAAAGGATATTTTATAGAGAAACCAGCCAGCCATAACCCATCCCAGCCAGAGTGGAGAATAGGATTATGATTGAGCAGAAAACAAAGGTCTTCTTCATCCCCATGATACCGACAATGACGATCATGTTAGGCAGGGAAAGAGCCGGACCTGCCAGCAGCAGGGAAAGAGCCGGGCCCGGTCCCATGCCCGAACCGATGAGCCCCTGGAGAATGGGCACTTCCGTCAGCGTGGCAAAATACATGAAAGCACCCACAATGGCGGCAAAAAGGTTTGCCCAGAGGGAATTCCCGCCCACCAGGGTCTGGATATAGTGCTCGGGAATCAATGCCGGATAACCGGGACGGCCCAGTAGAAAACCTGCTACCAGAACACCTCCAAGCAGCAGGGGAAAAATCTGTTTCATGAATCCCCAGGTGGCCTCGACCCAGTGAGTCAACTCGTCCGTGGAAAACCAGGCTTTCAGCATGACGCCAAGCACAACCAGCAGAAACGCCGTGATGAACCATTTGGCGGCAAACAGGAAGGCCCATATTCCGGACACGCCGGGTGCCGGGCGGGCAAAGGCGGCAAAGACCAGGATCAGCACCATGGTGAGCAGGTACAGGGCATCCTGGGTAAGGGTGCGGGTTTTTTCATCTTCATCCGGGAAATAGACGTTCCCCGCCATCCGGTTGGCGTCATCTCTTCGGAATATCAGGGACATCAGCAGACCGGTGAGAACGGCAAAGGACACCGCGCCGATCGCCCTTGCCAGGCCCAGTTGCCAGCCGAGAACTCTGGCCGTGAGGGCAATCGCCAGGACGTTGATGGCCGGTCCGGAATAAAGAAAGGCCGTTGCGGGACCGATGCCTGCGCCTCGGGTGTAGATTCCGGCAAACAGCGGCAACACCGTGCAGGAGCAGACAGCCAGTACCGTGCCGGAAACCGAAGCCACGGAGTAGGAAAGGATCTTGTTGGCTGTGGAGCCGAAGTATTTCAACACAGATGCCTGAGAAATAAAAACGGCAATAGCCCCGGCAATGAAAAAGGCGGGAATCAGGCAGGTCAGGACATGCTCTTGAGCGTATTCCTGGAGCATCAGAAAGGCCTCTAGACCTGACCGGCGAATGATGGGATGACCCCAGGGGATGAAATAAGCCCCAAGAAAAACCAGTACGATGATTAATAGCTTGTAACGTTCTTTCATACAAATCTTCCTTTTCCCAGGCGGTTAGTCGCTACAGGAAACATGACAGATTCCCGTGGGAGTTTCCTTGGCGTAGGGGAAGTATTTCTTTTTGAACCAGAGAGCCACGTTCACCAGAAAAATGAGAACGGGAACCTCCAGCAGTGGACCGATGACGCAGGCAAAGGCCTCTCCCGAATTGATTCCGAAAACGGAAATGGCTACGGCGATGGCCAGTTCGAAGTTGTTCGAGGCGGCCGTGAAGCTGAGGGTTGTGGACTCTTCGTAGGTGGCCCCCACTTTCTTCGACAGGTAGAAGGAAACGAAGAACATGGCCACAAAGTAAATCATGAGGGGAAGGGCGATCCGGGCCACATCCATGGGCAGCTCAACGATGTACTCCCCTTTCAGGGAAAACATGACGATAATGGTAAAGAGCAGGGCAATCAGGGTGATGGGGCTGATCCTAGGGATGAACTTCTCTTCATACCAGACCGATCCCTTGATTCTCAGTCCGACGAACCGGGAGGTTATCCCGGCAATGAAGGGAATGCCCAGATAGATGAAAACGCTCTGGGCGATCTGCCCGATGGAGATGCCGACGATCGTCCCTTTCAGGCCGATCCAGGTAGGGAGAATTGTAATGAAGATGTAGGCGTAAAAGGAAAAGAAGAGGACCTGGAAGATCGAGTTGAAGGCCACCAGACCCGCACAGTATTCCCGGTCGCCGTCGGCCAGATCATTCCAGACGATGACCATGGCGATGCAGCGGGCCAGGCCGATAAGAATCAGACCCACCATGTAGTTGTGATAACCGGAGAGAAAGGTGATTGCCAGCAGGAACATCAGGATCGGTCCAATAATCCAGTTCTGCACCAGGGAAAGGAGCAGAACTTTGTAATTGGAAAACACCTGCCCCAGCTTTTCATATTTGACCTTGGCAAGGAGCGGATACATCATGAGTATCAGGCCGATGGCAATGGGAATATTGGTTGTATCGACCTGGAAGATATTGATGACATCCCGGATGCCGGGGTAGAGGTAACCTCCAAGCACACCCATGAACATGGCCAGAAAAATCCACAGGGTTAAAAACCGGTCCAAAAAAGAAAGTCGTTTTGCCGCAGCGTGTGCCATAGTTTTTCCTTATTTTCAGAATAGGTTCGACGCGAATCTGGTTGCAGAGAGATCCATCATCGCATCGGATAATATGGATTCATATTTCGATTTGGTAATATAGCTCCATCCTGCCTACAGGCATCCTCACCGCCGGCAAAGAATCTCTTCCCGGCGAATACAGGGGATTTTCTCGATAAGCTGGTGTACATCCTCGTCATCCTCCAACCAATGCAGCAGGTTGCCCAGCATTGTCGCGGCATAGGGGCTGTTTTTCCCGTCTGCGGGATAGTAATTCACCCACTGCCCATCCCGCCGGGAATTAACCAGCCCGGCTTCTTCAAGAATT
>MVRU01000138.1 GCA_002067745.1 Syntrophus sp. PtaU1.Bin005 | reverse complement strand
ATTGTAGAGAAGATCGGCATGATCGTCATAAGAAATGTCATCGAAATCGACCAGGCCGCTCACCACGTAATCCTCGAGGCGTGCCTCCTCGATGCCGCCGCGGTTCAATGCCAGTACTTCTGTTTGAGAAGTGCGGAGGTGCTGAATCCAAAGCTCATCAGCGACAGCCGGATATTTCAGGGACTCCAGGGAGAGCGTAAAAGGTTTGAAGCCCGACTTCACTTCCCCTTTCGGCGTTACGAGAATGCGCGGAATGTTGATGGTCTGTTCGGTGATCAAGTCGACAGTTTTGGCCACGACAGCGGCGATATCCGGCTTTTCCGCCATTCCTTCCAGTTCCGGCTGAGCGGGCTGGCGCTGTTCCTCCACCGCCTTTATAATGGCTGCTTGAATCTCCGGTTTCTTCAAGGAATTGATATCCGGGATGACTTGCGGTTGATTTTCCAGCTTACGGATCACGTCCCAGGCGATCTTCGCCACGCGCTGCTCCTCCGGTTCCGGAAACGCCTGAATTTGGTCCTGTCCCGCCAAGGTTGTACTTCCCGTCGCCTGTTGCGGTTTGACCCCCAGTTTCGTCGCCAGATTCGTCTGCGATACCACCGTGACCGTCTTCTGCCCCAACGCCGCCTCGTCCAGCACGACGGCCTGCAGCCGGATTGCCGAATCGGGGCGGTTGGCCTCGTCGATGATTTCCTGAAACTTGTCGTGGGCGATGATGTTCAGACGGTCCACGGCCATGATGCCGGTCCGTTTGCCGTAGGGCAGGCGGAGGCCCCGGCCGATGGACTGTTCAATGAGGATGCGGGCATTGGCCGCCCGGAGGGGAACGATGGTATAGAGGTTCGTTACGTCCCATCCTTCTTTGAGCATGTTGACGTGAATGACGATCTCCGTCGGTTCCGACGTCGCTTCCACCTGGAGCAGGCGTTCGATCATCTCCGCCTCTTCCCTGCCGGTCCGGCTGGAGTCCACCTGAATGACCTTGTCCCGGTATCTTCCCTCAAAGAAGGCGTCCGAGTCCGACCGGATCAATTGCATCAACTGGCCTGCATGGGTCGTATCGCGGGCAATCACCAGCAGGAAAGGCTTCACGATGGATTTTCCGCTTTCCCGCGCATAGGTCTCCAGTTCCACTTTCACGCTTTCATGCAGCCGGACGCCATCCTCCAGCTTCAGCCGTTCGATCTCCTCGGGAGACATGCCGGCCGGGCTGAAATTCTTACGGGTCACGACGGCCGGCTCCTTCACAAACCCGTCAGACATCGCCTTGCCCAGGGGATAGTCGTAAATGACGTTCTTGAAGGGAATCGCCCCGCGGCTCGTTTCCACGAAAGGCGTGGCGGTCAATTCCAGGCCCAGGATCGGTTTCAGCTCATTGATGGCCCGCACCCCGGCGCTGGCCCGGTAACGGTGCGATTCGTCCATGAGCAGCACCAGGTCCGGCAGGCCCGCCAGGTAATCGAAATAGCTCTGGCCGATATATTCGGAAAGGCGCTTGATGCGGGGCGATTTCCCGCCGCGCACCTCGGAGTTGATCTTGGAGATGTTGAAGATGTTGATCTTGCAGCGCAGCAAGGCGTCGAAGAGCGTGACCGCCGTACCTTCGTAATTGTCGCCGGTGACGATCGCCGGGGCGTCCGTGGCAAATTCCGCGATGCCCTTGAACACGTATTTCGGCGTGTTGGGCGTGAAATCGGCGATGAGCTTGTTGTAGATGGTGAGGTTCGGCGCGAGGACGAAGAAGTTGTCGATGCCGTGGGCCAGGTGCAGGTAGCTGATGAAGGCCCCCATGAGCCGCGTTTTCCCGACGCCGGTCGCGAGGGCAAAGCACAGCGAGGGAAAGTCCCGCTCGAAATCCGCCACGGTGGGAAACTCGCTCTGGATGGCCGCAAGCTGGGCGCCCAGAACGGCCTCCTTGCCCGGAGGGGCGATCTCCATGATGCGGTCCAGAATTTCCAGGGAAAGTCGCTGCGGCGGACGCAGGCTCAAGCGGCCGGAAATGGCGTTCACGTTTCGGTTCATTGCTCGCCTCCCTCCTCGAAAAGATCCCCCTGTTCCGGCGGGGAGGGCGCTTTGGGCAGATTCTCCACCCGCAGGCTGTAATCGTCATGTCCCCACTCGCACCGGGAAAGAACCTGCCGGGGAATCTTCTTGACCGTCAGGCTCGGGTAATCCTCCCGTCCCCGGAAGGCGGTGCAGAGCACCAGGAGCGAGCGGTTCGGTCCCACCTCGTCGGAGAGCTGCAGCAGTTGCTCGTGGTTCAGGTTGGCCGTGGTCACATAGATAAAATCCCGCTCCGTAGAGTGCCCATGCTGCCAATAGATGGAATCGCTGGGGGCGTAGGTGAACCCCTCCAGCTTGCAGAGCGCCTCGGCCAGCATGGGAGAATTGTATGTTTTGTTGATGACCCAGTTTCCCCATTTGTCCTTTTCCAGCAGGGATGGGGCCAGCCGGTAGTAGCGGAACCCGCCGCCGCCTTTCCATTTGACGTTTTTCGTAATGCCGCCGGGGTCTTCGCCGTCGATGACCTTCTTCAAGCGCGGGATGATGTGGGTATGGCAGTGCTCGCCCAGCTCCACCATGATCCAGCGTCGTCCCATCTTGTGGGCCACGGAGCCGGTGGTGCCGGAACCGGCGAAGGAGTCGAGGACGAGATCGCCGGGGTTGGTAGCGGCTTCAAGAATATAATGAATCAACCCTTCAGGCTTCGGAAACGAAAATTTGTCATTTAATCCGAATAACGCCATACTTTCATAGGTGCCATGTTGTGTATAATGACCATCAATAATAGTGTATGGCTTACGCATGCGCTGCATGCCTGACTCATCACGCAAATATTGTTTATAGGAAACGGTAACCTTTCCCTTTTTTTCGGTAAAGACAATTTCATTACTTGCTATTGCTTTGAGCACCCGTTCCTGCGACCATTGCCACTGTTTTTCAGGCCAGATATCTGAACCACCTGGCAAGTGTATCGGATAACGTAAGTTAGGGCGATCATCCATGCTGGTTGTTGCCAATGGTTGCAGCCGATATGGACCTCTTGAAGATAACTTCTCATCCGAATATTTGTAGTATTTTTTCGAAGCACCAGGATCAGGTGGAAGAAACATTTCAGGGAATTGTTCTATATTCTTGACATAACTTAGAACATGTTCGTGAAGGCCAACGAACCATTTCGATTTAGCGCCACCACCATAGCTTTTCTTCCAAATGAAATTACTCAGGAAATTCCCCCGCCCGAAAACTTCATCACACAGCACTTTCAAATAATGGCATTCGTTGTCATCGATGGTAATCCAGAGTGACCCATCATCGGACAAAAGCCTTCGGATGATCTCCAATCGGTCGCGCATGAGGGACAGCCAGATGGAATGCTCCAATCCGTCGTCGTAATGGGTGAAGGCGCTGCCGGTGTTGTAAGGCGGATCGATGAACACGCATTTGACCTTTCCCGTATATTCCGCTTCCAAGGCTTTCAAGGCCAGCAGATTGTCGCCGAAGATCAGCCTATTGTCGAAGAGATCCTTCTCCGTCACCCTGTGTGCCGCATGATAGGACTTCTCCGGATCTTCCAGCAGAATCCGCGGCTCCAGCCGCGGCCGGTTTTCCTTTCCGATCCAGGTCAATTCAAGTTTCGGTTTATGATTCACTGTTTTCCGTCACCTTTGCCTTCTTAGCCAGGATCGGACCTGGTCGATGAAGTCGTCAAACGAATGATCCACGATGCCCGCATTATAAAGATCCATGGATTTTGCCACCATCGCGCCGTACTCGGCTCCACCCATCAGGGGAATAACGCCGTGGTCGGCAAAGGCCCTTTTCAGGAGCGTTTTATAATGATTCTTATCGCATTTAACCGTTGGCGATACCACTTGGATGGGCACATCGGCGG
>MVRU01000137.1 GCA_002067745.1 Syntrophus sp. PtaU1.Bin005 | reverse complement strand
CTCCTCCAGAGAAAGCTCCTTCTCCTCCCAGGGAGACACGAGAGACTTGATCTCTTCGGAGGAAAGGATCGTAAAACCCTCCACACGAAAGGCCCTTACCCGGATTTTCGGGGATGGGAAGGGCGTCTCCGCCTTTCGTTCCCGTTCCGCTTCGATTCTGGGGATTTTTTTCGCCTCCCTGGGCCGTTCCGCGCCCCGCTCCAGAGATTTCAAGACATCTCCACTGCGCTCCTGGGCCGGCAATGGCACGGAAGTCAGCAGAATTACCGGAAACGATGACAGGATCGCGATGAGAAGGATTAAACGAGTGTGACGCAACGGCTCTCCTCTGCATGGGGTTTCAGGTAACCCTGCAACAAGCAAGCCCTCCCGTCTCGTCAGGACAGGACAACCCAGGCCGCAATTCCTCATCCGGCACCGACGCCCACCGTATTGGCCGCCCGGGTCATTCTTGAAAAGATCTTCCTTGAAGCTTCAGATCGTCACATTCAGAGTTGTCCCGAATCGAAAAAGATCCGATCCCGGAGCAGGGCTTCTCAAGCAGGGCCTACCCTGCCATCCCCAGCAGCCGCCGGGCATTTCCTCCAAGGATGGCCTCCTTGGTTTCATTGGAGTAGGGCAGAGCCAGAACCCTGTCCACCAGGCCCTTGACGTCATACATTCCGGGCCAGTCGCTTCCAAAAAGGAACCGGTCGGAAAACTTCTCCAGATTCGGGAAAAGGCGAGGCAGGTGGCGGATGGCAATCCCCGCAATTCCGATGTGGACGTTGCGATGCCGCGAAACCATCCAGGCGGCCCGGTCGTACCAGAAGGGCCTGCCCCCGTGCTCCATGAGAATCTTCAAATCGGGAAATTCATCGGCCACGTCATCCAGCAGCAGCGGATCGGCATATTTAATCCGCGTCCCCTGAAAAACCGAAGAGCCAGTGTGAAACATAACGGGCAGGCCTTTCGACTGAACATACTCATAGAAAGGGAAAAAAGACGGATCGTTGGGGTAGAAATGCTGATAGGAAGGCAGAAGCTTGAAGCCTTTCATCCCCAGGTCCTCAACGGCGTGCCGAGCCTGAACTTCGCAGGGTGTGTCCTCCCCGAGATTGAAAGCCGCAAAGGGGATCAACGACTCTTCATCGCAACAGAAGCGGGCAACCTCTTCGTTGGTTATGATGCCGGTACATTTCGGGGCGTATTCGGCCAGGACAACGGCGGAAGAGACTCCCTGTGAGGCAAAGAAGGCCACCAGTTCCCCGGGCGTCAGACCTTCAACGAATCGATCAAAAGTATCGGGATTATTCTGCAGGAAATACTCCCGGACCCAGGGTTTCCAGATCTTGGCAGGTGCTGCATGGACATGGAAATCAATAATTCTCATTGCTTTTTCTCCCTTTGGAACCCATTTTACCCATTCCCCGGTTTGTATGCTCCATGAGACGTCAAAGCTGCCTCGTCAGGGCAGCCAGCAAGAACGATGACGTGTATCCTATGCGGCCCGGGTCGTCCGGAAAGGAACAAACGCATCGCCCTTAGAACATCCCCCCGTTCACAGAAATCACCTGTCCGGTTATATACGAGGCATCGGCCGAGCAGAGGAAACGGACAACCTTCGCCACTTCCTCCGGCTCACCCACCCGCCGCATCGGGATTCTCTCGCGGATCTGCTCCTGGGGAATATTCTGAGTCATATCCGTCCGGATCAGTCCCGGTGCCACCACATTGATCCGGATCCCCAGCCTCGCCACCTCGGAAGCAAGGGCCCGGCTTGCCGCAATCAGCCCGGCCTTGGCTGCGGAGTAGTTTGTCTGCCCACGGTTTCCCACCAAAGCCGACAGGGAAGACATCGATACGACCGATCCCCGGCGGGCTTTCATCATCGCCTTGATGGCGGGCTGCGTAACATTGAAGAACCCGTTTAGAGTCGTCGCAATGACGGCATTCCAGTCTTCTTCCGGCATCATCAAAAAGAGATTATCGGCGGTAATTCCCGCATTATTCACCAACACATCGAGAGAAGGCCGGCGGGCGATCACGTTCTCCACGCAGCGCCGGCTTTCGGAGGCATCAGCCACATTGAAGCAGAGCTTCTCCGCTGACCCACCCTCGGCCTCAATGAGAGAAACCGTTTCATCGGCTTTGGCTTCAGAAGAACGGTAATTGACCACCACATGATATCCGCTGCGCGCCAGTTCCAGGGCCACAGCCCGACCGATCCCCCGGCTGGCCCCTGTCACCAGTGCGGTTTCACGCATATTCTCTTCCATCTCGCGCCCCTGCACTTATTGCGGACCTGCCATGTCCCATCGCCTGAACCATGGCGTCCGACAGATCTCCAATGATCCGGAACAGACGGTCCCCTCGGCCAGACTCGACCACAACCCCGGCATTCAAGGATGATTCTCTCATATAAGGTGTTCAAAAGGCATGGAGCCTGTCGAGGGCAGGGTCAACATCGGTTCCGCTTCTTTTCTCGCGGTAAAAATTCCGCAACGTAGTAGATAAGAATTCCCCCCTGAAGTCAAGGGAAAACCAGACCTTTTCATTGACAACAACCCTCGCCAAGCCTTATATTGTTGGACAAGTGAGAGAAGCTTGACCAGAAGCCTTGAACAATCTGAAGGAACCAGAGGTTCAAAAAGGAATGCGCTTCAGGGAAAGCGACCGGATTTCAGCAGAGCACACGTGCTGGGAGGTTTGCGCCGGTTTTCATGTTCATCGATAACCAACACTACACAGAAGGAGGCTACCATGTCTGACCGAGTTTACAAAAAAGTTGAAGTCGTAGGAACCTCGAAAAAGGGCATCGACGAGGCCATCAACAATGCAATTGAAACAGCTGCCAAAACCATCCGCAACATCGACTGGTTTGAAGTAGCGGAAACCACCGGCCACGTTGTCAATGGCAAGGTTGAACATTTCCAGGTCACGCTGAAAATAGGCTTCCGGTTTGAAGAAGATTGACGAGAAGCCGCGCTGATCCCCGTTCTCCGAAAGCGGGGCTCAGCGCGGCCCTGTCTTTTGTCACCGAATCATAAGAAAAACCGCCGTTGACATTTCCCGCCAAATGATTCTCTCGACCCATTACGACACATTATGCTGCCTCGACGAGGCCCGCGACGTTACAAAGCAGCAATCGGTCCGCCCTCAGTCTGCACAATAACCCTCCCTTTTGAATTACGATAGCGTCCGGCATCCTGTCGTCTGACGTGTGCTGCGCATCATGAAAAGGCAGCCGCAAAGCTTCGTTCACGGCAGCACCCGTTTTCTTCAAGCCTTCAGACAACTTAGAAGCAGAAAGCCCCTGCCCCTTGACAAACTCTACATATTGTGGTTAATGTCGGCCGTCATACAGCATGTGGTGTTTTGAACCACTCTTTTTCTTATTTCTTAAGGAGTTATCTGCAATGAAGAAGAATTCTTATACCCCCATCGTCCCGGAATTAACGAAAAACGCCATGACGGTTCTGGAAAGGCGCTATCTGAAGCGCGACAAGGATGGCAAGGTCCTGGAAACGCCGGGGCAGATGTTCAGGCGGGTGGCGGAAACCATTGCAGAGGCTGATAGAAAATTCAGCAAAAAGAATGGGGTTTCAAAGCTGGCAGACGAGTTCTATTCGATGATGACCTCCCTCGAATTTCTTCCCAACTCGCCAACCTTGATGAATGCCGGCCGCGAACTGGGGCAGTTGTCCGCCTGCTTTGTCCTGCCGGTGGGCGATTCCATGGAGGAGATCTTCGATGCGGTGAAATACACAGCGCTGATCCACAAATCCGGGGGCGGCACCGGGTTCTCCTTTTCGCGGCTCCGCCCAGCCAACGACGTGGTTATGACGACCACCGGCATATCCAGTGGACCCATATCCTTTATGCGCGTCTTTGACGTGGCCACGGAAACCATAAAGCAGGGCGGCACCCGCCGCGGTGCAAACATGGGAATCCT
>MVRU01000136.1 GCA_002067745.1 Syntrophus sp. PtaU1.Bin005 | reverse complement strand
GAACAGATACATGGTGGCGGCAATCCCCGCGGTAAGAATCAACCCCGCAATCAGGATCTCCAGGACAAGAAAGCCCCCGGATTTGAAATCTCCCCGCCGTTTCATGCGGCCTCTTCCGCGGGCTCCAGGGAGAGGGTCCCGAAGGGGGCCGTCACGTGGAGAAGATAGCGCTCTCCGTCCACGGTAATGTCTATCCGTCCACCGGTGGTTGTCCCGTTGCTGTAAAAGAAAATAGGGGGCTCAACCGTGACCTGGACATCGGCGAACGGGATCGGTGCCCCATCCACCGTCAGCGTATTTTCCAGAGAACCCAGGAGATGCTTTTCACTGTAGAGAAAGGCGTCCCGTCGGAGTCCGGACACATAGAGCATGACCTCCTGGGCGCGCAGAGCTGCCCCATACCGGCGCACCATGTTGTAAGAGACCGGGAGGACGGCGGAAAGCAATACAGCGAGAAGAATCATGACCACCAGGATCTCGATGAGGGTGAAACCCCTCTGCCGTGTCGGAAGTTCGCGCATGTCCGGACCCTCAAAGTTTGATGCTGCTGACGCTCATCACGGTCAGGATCAACGTAATGACAATGAAGCCGACGACAGCCCCCATCACGATGATGATCACCGGCTCCACCAGGGTCAGCATCCGCTTTACACTGTTTTTGAAGCGCTCGTCAAACATCGAGTAAAGTTCAAAGAAGACCTCCTTCAGGCTGGAACTTTCCTCCCCCACCCTGACCATGTTCGCTACCATGTCGGGAAGAAGGGGAATCTCGGCGAAGACGTCGGCAATCTTCCGCCCTTCCTTGACCAGCCCCACGGTGGGCATCATGGCGCTTCTTATGGACGCGTTCTGGATCAGGGAAATGGAAAGCCTCAATGCGCGGAGGAATTCAACGCCGCTGAGAAGCATGGAATGCATGGAGTAGCAGAACCGGGAAACCTCCAGGTTGATAATCAGCGTTCTCAACCCCGGAAGATGAATCAGGCGGTCCGACAGATCGGGCAGCCTGACATGGGCGGGATAAAATCGGCGGGCCGCCAAGAGAATGCCCACCAATGCCAGGAATATGGCCAGGGAACGGAAATTGACCCACCCGCTCAGGGTGTACAGCACCTGGGCCGGCAGGGGCAGACTTTCCAGCTGGGCGCCGAAGATGCTGAAAAACCGGGGAACGACAAACTGGAAAATAACCAGGAACGTCACGATGCTGGCGAAGATGAGAAACAGGGGATAGGTCATGGCATTCCGGATTTCCGACCGGAAGGCGATTTGGAACTTCAGGTACTGGGCGATGTTCTCGAAGGCGGACTGCAGATTGCCGGCGGCCTCGTTGACCTGGATCATGCTGACCAGAAAGGGTGAGAAATAGCCCGTCTTTTCAAAGGCGCGTGCGACGTTTCCCCCGGCTTTGATGTCCTGAAGAACGGCGTTGAGCACCTCTTTCATCTCCTTCTTTTTTGCGCCATTGCGAAGAAGCTCCAAGGCGCGGTCGATCCGAATCCCCGAACGCAGAAGGGTGCTCACCTCCCTGGAAAGGCTGTAAACGTCCTGGGGCATGATTCGCTTGCGCAGGACAAACCGGCGCTCCTCTTTTCCCGTCTTTTCGGTGAGGTTCGTTACCGTCAGTCCCCGGGCTCTCAGCTTGGCCAGAGCCTCTGTGTGATCGGCGGCCAGCAGGGTTCCCCGGACTTCACGTCCTGTCGAATCCAGTGTCGAATAGGCGAATTCCATCAGCAGACCCTCAAAACTTCGTCCAGGGTCGTCTGCCCCCGTGCGACCTTCAGGATCCCGTCTTCCCGCAGGTAGCGGAAAGACGGCCGCTCCCGCAGGGCTCCCCTCAGGGCTTCCAGCGACATCTTCTTGAGAAAGAGCTCCTTGAGATCATCCGTGTAGTCAAAGAGTTCAAAAATGGCCATTCTGCCCCGATAACCCGTTCCACCGCAACGAGGGCACCCCTGCCCCCGCTGCAGATTGATCCCGTCCCCGAGGAGATGGCCGCACTTTTCGGCGACATCGTGAAGGGCATATTCCCGCAGCAGCGCTTCGGCCCCCGGATCGGGACGGCTGCAGAAAGGGCAGTTTCTCCGGAGAATTCTCTGGGCCATGACCCCGACGAGAGCCGCGTTTAGAAGATAATCTTCGATTCCCATTTCCACCAGTCGGAAGAGGCTGCTGGGCGCATCGTTGGTGTGCAGTGTGGAAAGGACGAGATGCCCCGTCAGGGCCGACTGGATGGAGATTTCCGCCGTCTCCCGATCCCGGATTTCTCCGACCAGAACAATGTCCGGATCATGCCTGAGGATGGAACGCAGAGCCGCCGCGAAACTCAGCCCGATGTCACTGCGCACCTGGATCTGATTGATTCCCTGAATCTGGTACTCCACCGGGTCTTCGATGGTGATGATTTTACGGTCCGGATGATTCAGGCGTGTCAGCATGGAATAGAGGGTCGTGGTCTTCCCGGACCCGGTGGGGCCGGTCACGAGCAGCATTCCATACGAAGAACCGATCATGCGGACGGCAAGTTCCTTGTGGTCCGGTTCCAGCCCCAGATAATCGAGATCCAGAGAAACCTTTTCCCGGTACAGGAGGCGGAGGACCACGCACTCCCCGTTGACGGTGGGAAGCGTGGATACGCGGATATCGAGGAACAGCGAGGCGATCCGCGTGGAGAATTTCCCATCCTGGGGCAGCCTCTTCTCGGCGATGTCAAGCTCCGCCAGGAGCTTGATGCGCGAAACGACGGCAAGATAAAACGCCTCCTCGAGGGTGTCGATGTCATGGAGAATCCCGTCAATCCGGAATCGGACCCGGTGTTTCTTCTCGGCGGATTCCATATGAATGTCGGAAGCTCTCATCTCAACGGCCTTGTTGAGCAGGCTGTTGAGAAAGGTGATCACCGGCGCTTCGAAGGCCATTTCCTTCAGTTTTTCCGCGTCCTCTTCAACGGTCAGGGGAATGAATTTACGCTCCTGGACCTCTAAATAGCCCCTGGCCAGATCCTCCACAACCTTTTCCGGAGCCAGCTGCAATTGAACGGCATAGCCGAGATTTTTCACGACATAATCGGGCATGGAAGAATTAAAGGGATCGCTGGTAACCGCTGAGAGAATTTTCCGTTCATGGTCGATCGACAAGGGGAAGAAGTGGTTTTTGAGAAGAAAACCGTAATCCAGGCACCCTTCCAGGCAGGCGACCAGCGAGTCATCCGCGGGATATTCTTCCTCATAGAGGGGAATCTTGAGATAGGACGACAATCCTTCGAGCCGCTGACCATCCGTTATGGAGCCGACCTGCACCAGAAGCCGGCCGATATCCCCCCCCAGGTCCTTCTGCAGCTTTAGGGCCTTCTCAAGATCTTCATCGGGCAGGCGATAGATCTCCTTCAAGAACTGTGAGAGAGACATGGCTACCAGCTCTTCGCCGACTTGTCATCCAGTTTGCCGTTGGGTCCGAGAGAATAAAGGTCAAAGGGGCCATGTTCGCCTGGAACCTTATATTGATACTCCTGATCCCACGGGTCCTTGGGAACGATCTGCTTGGACAGGTAAGGCCCACGCCATCTGGCATCCGACGACTTGATCAGTTCCTCCAGCGTCGAGGGGTAGCGGCCCACATCCAGCTTGAAGGACAGGACCCCGGAGGAAAGCATCTCCACCTGGGTTTTCGCGATTTCCTCCTTCGAGCGCTCATAGCGCCCGATCAGATTGGGGGCGATCAGAGAAGCGATGAGGCCGATGATAATGACCACGATCAGGATTTCAATGAGAGTAAATCCCCTTTCCTTTCCGGTTTTCCGCTTATATCGGCACACCCTGTCCGCATCATGCCACCTGGTCGTTCTTAATCGGGACATTGAAAATCCCCCTGTCTTTTTCTTTTGGATTGCAGGAAATGTTGCACATTGAAAAAGGGATGTCAATGTTTAGATCATGGCGCCTTTCCGTCGGTCACTCAGGAATATCCTGATCCA
>MVRU01000135.1 GCA_002067745.1 Syntrophus sp. PtaU1.Bin005 | reverse complement strand
CATGTGGAACTGCGTAAGCTGCGAAATGTGGTCCGCCTACAAGATGAAGGCGAAGAACCTCATCTCCAAGTGCCTTCCCGTCCTGAAGGACGCCAATGGCAACTATGTCCGTAACCCCCAGGTCATCACCGAATCCTACGTGAAAGACGGCGAGATCGTCTACGGCGAGAACAAGACGGGTCAGGAAGCCAAAGACGCCCGCGCTTTCGTCAACGACGCGCTGAAGGCCGGCAATTATGATTTCTCCCTGATCGACGCGGAAGTCGAGAGAATCATCTGGATCTTCGCCAACCTGTTCCCCGGCTGCTTGATGAAGTCCATCGACGGCATCCGCCAGAAGAAGAAATCCTGGTGGGATCAGGTGAAGAACGACCACCGTTACTGGCTGGCCACCAACATGATGGGCGAGGCCTTCGCAGGCTTCGGCGCCTTCAACACCAAGAAGATCACCGGTGTGGACACCATCGACTTCATAAAGAACCGTCAGCTCATCGCCGAAGGCGCCCTGAACAACGAAGCCTACTTCGAGCAGATCCTCGGGAAACCCAAAGCGTAATCAGTTCTTCGCTCAGTTGGTGAAATTCAAGGGGGGGGTGGGTATCCCCCCCTTTTTTATTTCGGACCGGCACGCCGGAATGAAGTCATTCAGGAACGTTCCTGACTTATAAACGTTACATCAGAAGGAGGAAGGGAGATTCTTATGGGATTCGAACATATTACATTTGAAAAGAAGGATAAGGTCGCCACTATTACCCTCAATGAACCGCCATCCAACTGGCTGACCATCCTGATGATGAAGGAGATCAATCGGGTTCTGCTGGATGTCAAGATGGATCCGACCGTACAGCTCCTCGTTTTTGATGCTGCAGGAGGAAAGGCCTTCTGTGACGGTGTCGATGTTGCCGATCATACCCCGGATAAAGTGGATGAGATGATTTTCGTTTTCCACGAAATGTTCCGAATTATGGCCAGCCTGGATGTTACGACCGTGGCGCTGGTCAACGGCCGTTCCCTGGGTGGCGGCTGCGAACTGATGGCCTTCTGCGATATCGTCATCGCTTCTGAAAAGGCCAAGATCGGCCAGCCGGAAATCGCCGTCGGCGTCTTCCCGCCTGTTGCCGCTGCCTGGTTCCCCAAGATCATCGGCCTCAAGAAAACCATGGAACTGCTCCTTACCGGAAAGATCATTTCGGCAAAAGAAGCGGAAGCCATTGGCCTGGTCAATGTGGTTCTGCCGGCAGAGAATTTCAAGGAAGGCGTGGACAAATTCCTGGCCGATTTCCTCAACAAGAGCAGACCGGTTGCCATGTGGACGCGCCGCGCCATTATGGCCGGCCTCAATCTGGATTTCATTGGAGCCCTCAAGGCCTCCGAAATTCTCTATCTACAGGGTTGCATGGCGACGGACGATGCCAAGGAAGGCATTTCCGCATTCATGGAAAAGAGAAAAGCGGTATTCAAGGACAAGTAACGACTTATGATCTACACGCCGAAAGAAGAAATTCAAAACCGGACGGCAAGATTAAGGGCGTTAATGGAGAAGGCCTCACTGGATGGGGCCTTCTTCCATTACAAGATTGATTATTATTACCTTGCCGGCACCATGCAGGATGCGATCCTCTATGTGCCCCTGGAGGGAGAGCCCACGCTCTTCGTCCGCCGGGAGATGCGCCGTGCCAGACGGGAGTCGCCCCTTTCCGAACTGATTCCCATCCGCTCCCTGAAAACGATCAAGGAGCACATCGGCAATCCGCGCCGGGTCGGTCTCCAACTCGATGTCCTGCCGTACAATTTCGTGGCGAACTTCCATAAACTCCTGGGCGACGTTGAGATGACGGACATCTCGCCGCTCATCAACGACCTCAGGAAAATCAAGAGCCCCTTTGAAATTTCCCTGATGGAGAAGGCGGCGGCGATTGCAAAGAAGGTCTATGCGAAAGTTCCCGAAGTCCTCCGGGAAGGCATCATGGAAATCGAACTCGGCGGGATCCTGGAAGCCTACGCCAAAACCCTCGGGCACGAAGGGTTGCTGCGGGTGCGCTCCCAGAATTTTGAAGCGTACAGCTGGCATATCCTGAGCGGCAAAGTGGGGAGCATCGTCAGCCAGATGAATTCCCCCATGGGAGGCCTGGGGATGTCGCCCGCCTTTCCCGTCGGGGCGAGCCGCAAAAAAATCCGCCGGGGCGAGCAGATCATGATCGATTTCGGCATCTGCTATCACGGGTACCAGGTTGACGAAACCCGGATGTTCGCCAT
This sequence comes from Syntrophus sp. PtaU1.Bin005, assembly GCA_002067745.1. Lineage (GTDB taxonomy): Bacteria > Desulfobacterota > Syntrophia > Syntrophales > Syntrophaceae > Syntrophus > Syntrophus buswellii. Next base: position 1,737 of record MVRU01000135.1, on the reverse strand, counting down.
CGGCTCCATGCCGGAACTCTTCGCCAAAGCCTATGAAGCCTGCCGGGAGATTCACTACCGGGTGCTGGACAAAGCCCTGGAGGGGGTCACCTGCGCCGAACTGTTCCAGTACTCCGTCGACCTGGCCCAGAAGATGGGGTACGGAGACAACTATCTGGGCTATGCTCCCCACAAGGTCAATTTTCTCGCCCATGGAATCGGCATTGAACTCTCCGAGCCGCCCTTCATCGCGACCAACATGAATTACCCCATCGAGGAGGGGATGACCTTTGCGATCGAACCCAAGATGGTCTTCCCGCGAAAGGGTTGCTGCGGCATCGAAAATACGGTGCTCATGGAAAAAGGCCGCTACCGTGTTCTGTCGGAGATCGACGAACGGATCATTATCGTTGATTAAGTTGCAGAATTCCCGGCAGCCGGGTACGGGACTCGAACGGGAGCTTTGTTTCAGCATCTCCCGGAATCAGGAACCGGTGATCGCCGGCCATGACACCGAAACGAGGTCATTATGCAAATAAAGAGAGTGGATCATATCTGTATTGCCGTCAGGAACCTTGATGAGGCCCGCAGGACATGGGAACCTCTGCTGGGTAAAGACAAGCCGGACGATGTCTACATCGATGAACCGGAAAAGATCAGGGTCGCACGCTACTGGATCGGAGAAGTGGGGTTCGAACTGATGGAATCCTTAACACCCGACGGCGAGGTCGCCAAGTTCATCGAAAAGAACGGCGAAGGCGTGATGATCATCAGCCTCAATGTGAACAATACCCGGGCAGCAGTGAAAGAGTTGCAGGACAAGGGCTATCCCTTCATTCCCGACAGTCGGGGCGAGATTGCCCGGCCGTTTCGCAAGGGGGAGTTTGCCTTTCTGCCTCCGAAGAAGCTCAATGGGGTCCTGATGGAACTGATCGACGACGACGGGCTGGAATCTTCCGGCAGTCTGCTGCAGGACTGAACCGCGTCCCGTTCCCTGCGGCAGAGATTTCCATCGAAGTTCCGCGGCGAAACCAACGGAATCGGTAACATCCGGCGTTGCCGCCTTGGTCAGTCGAAGGGGGTTCCGAAATCGTATCTCCGTTTTACGTATTTTATAATGACGGCCGTCTCGACTTTCTGGATCCCATCGATACGGCTGAGGCGGTTGTAGACGAGATCGTGAAGGTCCTCCAGGTTTTTGACGACAAATTCGGCGTTCAGGTTGGAGCTGCCGGTGGTTGAAACGATATACCACAGTTCCTTGAATTTGCTGATCGAGCCGATGACATGTTCCATCTTTGCGATGTCTACGCTGATATAGAGATCCCCCGTGATCTCGAACCCGACCTTGAGAGGATTCGTTACGGCAACGATCTGGATGATCTCATCATCGATAAGGCGCTTTATTCTTCCCCGGATCGTTGCCTCCGAAACCGAAAGCGACTTCCCGATTTCCGTGTTGCTGATTCTGCCGTCCGATTGAAGAATCGCAATGATCTTTGCGTCGAGTTCATCCATGTGTCTTTTTTCAGATGTCATAAGAATCGTCTTTTTTAGCGCCATAAGCGTAAGCTTGCGGCGGTCTAATAGAGCTTATCCAGTTCCTCCTGGCTCATCGTGAACATGTGCTCGGGACCCGGGAAGGCCCCTGTCTCTACGTCCGTTTTGTACTGGATAACGGCATCCCGGATCATGGGCGTGAGATTGAGGTACTGCTTCGCGAACTTGGGAATGAACCGTTCAAAGAGGCCGACCGTG
>MVRU01000134.1 GCA_002067745.1 Syntrophus sp. PtaU1.Bin005 | reverse complement strand
TACGGCGGCAAGGCCCATCCCCGCGACCATGAGGGAAAGGAGCTCATCAAAAGGATCTTTTGGGCCAAGCATGAACTGCAACACGACATCAAGGTGGCCTACCTTGAAAACTACAATATGACGCTGGGCGCGATCATGACCGCCGGGGTGGATATCTGGCTCAACACGCCCGAACCGCCCATGGAAGCTTCCGGGACCAGCGGGATGAAGGCTGCCCTGAATGGGGTTCCGAACCTGAGCGTGCTGGATGGCTGGTGGATCGAGGGCCACATCGAGGGGCTGACCGGCTGGTCTGTCGGGGAGCCAGTTCACGGAAAGGGAAAGGAGCGGGACCACTCACGGGATGCCCCGTCTCTTTACGAGAAGCTGGAGCATGCCGCTATTCCCAGTTTCTATCATGATCGGGATCGGTACCTGAACATGATGGCCTACTCCATTGCCATCAACGGGTCCTTTTTCAACACCCAGAGGATGGTGCAGGAGTACGTGCTCAACGCCTATTTCAATCGCTGAAAATGAGGCGGCAACGGATATGGGCGAGTCATTTCTGTGGTCGCCAACTCCCCAATCTATGCATCATGGCCCGCGATGGAGGCGGACAGCGCGACAAAATCCCAATCCGAGCAAATGGTTGAATCTTTCATGACCGGCTCCCCGGAGATAAAATCTCAATCCGCTCAAAGGATTGAAAGAGGTTCAATAAGGTTCCCCTTTCGGGCTGAGTCCCTTCGGGGGCGGTCCGGCATATCCGGCGCCGGGAGCGATTGCAGATACGCCGTCAGATTAACGTTCTCGTTTGCAATGTTCAGTTTGCGCCGGATGTGTTCGCGGTGACGGCTGATCGTTGCCGCCGAGACACCCCGCAACTCGGCAATTTCCTTGGTCCGCAATCCATTCCGGATCATGTTGCAGATGTCGATTTCCGTCGGCGTCAAGGTGCGATAGTGATTCAAGATGCGGTTCGTAAAGGGGGAGGCGATCTCTTCGAGGGTGGTCCTCAAGATGTCCAGGTATTTCTGCTTGTTTTTCGCAAGACCGGGGGTCAAGGTGTGGATAATCGGCAGGCTTTCCAGGCACATGGAACCGAATGTCGCCTTTATCCGCTATAACCTCCCCTGGGAATCTCCCCATGCCGTCGATGCCGCGGACGGAGAGGGCTGGTCCGGGCATCCGCCTCCGCGGCTGCGAAAATTGCGCATGAATATCGGAACCCGTACCTGGTCCCTTCGGAAAGCGCCGGTGGATTTGACCGTTGCCGACGCGTTGGTCATCGATCTGGATCAATCGGAAGAGGCCCTTTTCAAGGGCATGCAACCGAAGATCCGATACAACATCCGCCCGGCCAGAGGAAGGGGGTTTGGGTACGTATCGCCTCTGCCGACATGCTGCCCGCGTTCTACGAGCTTTGCCTTCAGACAGCCGAACGCAACGGCTTTCCCCCGAGTTCTTTACGGCATTTTTCCGTCCTTTTTTCCGCCCCTGCGCAGCATTCCGAATATCCGGAGATCCTTTTTCTTCTGGCCGCAAAAGGCCGGGATGTTCTGGCGGGAATCATGATCGCCGTTTCGGGACGGCAGGCCATGTACCTGTACGGAGCATCCTCCAGCGAAGGGCGCCACCTGATGGGATCGTATGCCATTCACTGGAAGGCCGTCAAGCTGGTGCGGGAAAGGGGGTGCCTGACTTATGACATGGGGCCTGTTTCTCCCGGTGCCGATCCACGTCACCCCTTTTACGGCATGTATCGCTTTAAAACAGGCTTTGGCGGAAACATACGGCATCGCAGCGGCACCTGGGATTATCCGCTCAGCAGAAGCCGATACAGCGCCTTCCGCAATTATGAGGCATCCGGGATGAAGTTTTCCGAATGACACGCGCGACAACCATCGGGGGCCTCCCGGGAGGCATGGAACACGAGCCGCCTGTCCATCGTGAGATCCGTCAACTCGCCACCGCGTTATAACCCCCTCCCCTCTTAAGAGGGATGTGCCCGATGAAAAGCGGGGCAAACCTCTCTTATCCAAGGCCGGGCGGCGGGTTCGTCAAATAGATTCCAGATATGTCCGTTTCTTCCCGATTTCCGCGTGTCTAGAGCCTGTCGCTGAAATGGGCAAAGGAAAGATTTTGTCTTGTCAGTCACAGGGTTTTCCTATATTATCTTTCGTGTAAAAAAGTTCCTATCACAAACGGTATAAAATATTTCCGGATCCGGCGCAGTGCGTGTATCCGGTTGCTGTCCTTCAATGATGTTCACTTCAAACCTTGAACCATGTTGCAGAGAGCCTAAACGGTCCGTTCAGCATAACGTTAACGAAACGAAATCCAGAAAAATCGCGGGGAAAAAAAGACAGAAAGTTCACGTTGAGGTTTTTAACGGCTGAGGCCCGAATCCGGAACAGGGTTTTCGAACCGGAGTCCCGGCTCTTGGCGATCAGTGCCGGAAAGCCATCCGGAACCGACAGGGATGCAGGCAGGTTTTCCGGCAGAAGATTTGGCATTTAATCTAGAGGTCTATCTACGTGAAAGGGAGAGAAAATGGGCGGATACAATAAAACCCTGGAAGGAAATGAAATAGCCGCGCATGTGGCTTACGCGATGAGCGAAGTGGCGGCGATCTATCCGATTACGCCGTCGAGCACCATCGGGGAATACTGCAGCGAATGGGCCGCGCGTGAAAAAAAGAACATCTTCGGCCAGCCGCTTGAAATCATGGAAATGCAGTCCGAAGCTGGGGCGGCAGCCGCGGTTCACGGCGCGCTGGCGGCGGGGGCGCTTGCCACGACCTTCACGGCGTCGCAGGGCCTTCTGCTCATGAAGCCGGACATGTACAAGATCGCCGGTGAACTGCTGCCGACGGTCTTCCATGTGGCGGCCAGATCCATCGCCGGCCAGGCCCTCTGCATTTTCGGGGACCACTCGGACATCAATGCGGTCCGTCAGACGGGATTTTCCCTCCTCGCCTCGGCTTCCCCCCAGGAGGTCATGGACCTGGGGCTGGTCGCCCATCTGGCGAGCATCAAGGCCAGCCTCCCATTCATCCATTGCTTTGACGGGTTCCGGACCTCCATGGTCATCCAGAAGGTCGAATTGATCCAGTACGCCGACATGGCCAGACTCGTGGACTGGTACGCCATTGACCGCTTCCGGGCCAGGTCCATGAATCCTGAGCATCCCCAGATGCGCGGCACATCGCAGAGCTCCGATATCTTTTTTCAGAACCGCGAAGCCTGCTCGCCCTATTATGCGAAACTGCCGGGCGTCGTGGAAGAGGAAATGAGAAAGGTCAGCGAACTGACCGGAAGACCCTATCACCTCTTTGATTACGTGGGCCATCCCGAAGCGGACAAAATCATCGTCGCCATGGGATCGAGCTGCGACGTCATTGAAGGGACCATCGATTATCTGAACGCGCGGGGGGCCAAGCTCGGCCTCATCAAGGTCCGGCTTTACCTTCCCTTCTCCCGGGAGCACTTCTTCAAGGTTCTGCCGCGGTCGGTCAAGAAAATAGCCGTTCTCGACAGGCTCAAGTCCCCGATGAGCGTTGGAGAGCCCCTGTACCTGGAGGTCAGCACGGCGATCCTGGAAAAGAACACCGGACAGCTTGTCATCGGCGGAAGGTACGGGCTCGGCAGTAAGGATTTCACGCCGGCCATGGTGAAGGCCGTTTACGAAAATCTGGATCAGTGGAGCCCCAAGCGATCCTTCACGGTGGGCATCATCGACGATGTCAGCAATTCCTCCCTTGAAGTGGGCGAAGAATTCTCGGCGTCCCCTCCGGGCACGACATCCTGCAAATTCTGGGGCATCGGCGCCGACGGAACCGTCGGTGCGAACAAGGAGGCGATCAAGATCATCGGCGAGAACACCGACCTGTTCACCCAGGCGTATTTCGCCTATGACGCGAAAAAATCCGGGGGTGTCACCGTTTCCCATGTCCGCTTCTCCCCCAACAGGATCCTGTCGCATTATCTGATCAAGCACGCCGATTTTATCGCCTGCCATGTCCCGGC
>MVRU01000133.1 GCA_002067745.1 Syntrophus sp. PtaU1.Bin005 | reverse complement strand
AGGGGAAGCCTCCCGTTGCGCCAGCACCTGACCGGTGGGCCTGATTTCGACGATGTCCCTTTGGAAGAGCTTCCGGCCTTCGGTTTCCGCATCCACATCAATGCCCTCCACCCCCTTGAACAGGTTTTCGAAGCAGGCCTCGAACCAGCGATCGACAAGCTGTGGAGCGCCATCCGAAGTGCGAAAGCGGCTCAATATTTCGCCTGTCCGCTTTCTGACGGCGCTCTCCTCGGAAAACACCCAGGCGGTCAGCGAGGCGGCCAGAAAGTCGCGAGACACCATGCCACCCTCCGGCGTCCTGATATCCCAGGTAAACTTGTTTTTTGAAAGGATCTTTATCCTGGCTGGATTCGCATAATAGCTTGTTTTCCGATCCCAGCTGAGAATTTCCACGTTGACGTTCAAGACCGTGTCTTTCACTTCCTCCGCGGTGAACTCAAAGCGGGGCTCTACCGGCGGACTCGGCCACCAGGCGTCATCCTTGCTCTTGGGAATCGTGAACACATTGTCATCGGGATGCCGTACGACAACGGGCACATCGGCCCTCTCGTGCAATTGGAAGGTGATGCGAACCACCAAATCGGCATTGGTCCTGTTCTGCACCCAGAACTTGAACCAGTAGAGGGGATTATCCCTGGTCTCCAACCCGACATTATTTTTGAGGTAATAGGGAATCGTTTCGTAGGTGATCTTTCCGGGCTCCACTTTCAAAGGGGTGACATCCTGTTTCGCCTTCTGCCATTCGGCGGTGGGAAGGAGGTCACACATTTTCAGCAGGCCAAGCAACGTCGATACCAGAACCAGGATCTGCGTGATGATGCCCGGCCAGGTTTTCAGGAACTGCAGCATCGTGCTGTTCTTCTCATCGGTTGTCGGCATAGTCCTTCAATCCTTGAAGAGTCCGATGGCATCGACCACCATCAGGTCAGCCACGGTCCTCCGTGTAAAGAGGCGCGTTTCTCTGGCCCGTATCGTTTCAATGATGTACTCGACATCTTCCAGCCTGCCCAGATCCTTCCAATACCGTTTCCATTGGAGAACGTTGCCCAGCCCCGCGTTGTGCTCCATGAGAGCAAAAAGAACATGGCCGTCATGGTGAGGGAGAAGCTCTTCATTGAACCATCGCACTCCCAGGCTGATACTCTGTGTCGGGTTGAGCAGAAACGTTTCCCTTGAGGGTGCGCCGCTTTCCAGAAGCAGATCCCATCGAGCGTTCAGACTGTCAAAGGTGGAGGGAATGAACTGGAACAATCCCAACGCACCGGCTTTTGAAAGTGCGGTCGAACAGAAGAGGCTTTCCCGTCGAAGAATGCTGTAGACGAGTTCCGGGCTCACCTGATCCCCGGCCCCTGCCTGCTGGGTGGCCGCCGCAAGAATCTCGTTCCGGAAACACGGGGGATAGGCCGTCGCCAGGTAAAACGCGCGGCGTTCCATGGCGGCCCGCTGCTCGTTGCGGCTTTTTTCGGGAATATCCCTCCCCTCAATGATAATGGACATGGACAGGGGCAAGTCCCCAGCCTGGCCGACTTTGTCGGAAATCTCCAGGTAGTTTGCTGCAATATCGTCTCGATCATCCAGTGACTCGGCCGCCGCAAAGGCATCCTGCCGCAGGGCGAGCAGCACAGAGACCTGGGGGAAAAGGCCGGATTGCTCCAACTCCTCAACGGTCAAATCCTCCAGGCGCTTTGCCGGGATCCGTTCCCGCAGCCGCTGATAGGCTCCGTACACAGCCCGGTATAATCCCGTGTCGAGCGCCGCTTTCAGGCGGAGGTGATAGGCTGACCGTCCCGACAGGTGCACTTCGTGCCTGCTCCCGTTATAGAGGCTTCGCAGTTCCTTCCGGGTCTCCTCATCGGGCAGGAGAGACTGCGAAGCCCTGTTTCCCATGCGCAGGTGCATCCGGGCCCGGAGGGCGTAGTAGTCAAAGGGGCTGGTTTCGATAACTTTTTTGAAATATTCCTGTGCCCGCCGGTGGTCGCCCCGGTCAGCCGCGATGCGCCCCATCCAGAAAAGGGCATTGAGGTGATAGGGCCCCTCCGGGACTCTCCGCTCAAGATCCTGCAGGAGGGCCTGGGCAGCCTCCCTGCCCTCTTCGCCGTTTCTCCCGTATAACATCATGGCAGGATCCATCCCGGAGTAGCTCGCAAAATCGCTGCGCCCCTTGAAATTCCTCAACTCTTCATAGCGCTGCAGGGACCGGTCGACCTCTCCGGAATAGTGATACTCCTGGGCAAGTTCATAGAGGGCGTCGTCCGCACGGCTCCCGAGAGGGAAGTCCGTCAGGATTCTCTCAAAAGCCTTTAAAGACAAGGACTTTTCTCCTTTCACTCTCAGAGCGCGCCCCATGGAATACAGGGCGTTCTGGGCCAGATCGGGATCGTGGGCCGAATCGGCAACCTCCGACAACCAGGCCAGCTTCTCTTCACGGTGGGCTTCTTTATAGGAGCTTTTCATCATGGCCAGGTAGAACGTTGCTTCCGCCCGGACCTGGAGATTTTCACCCTTCCGGGCCTCTTCCAGGAACTTCGCGGCATCAGAATAACGCCTTAATTCATATAGCCGGCGTCCGCGCAGAAGAGCGACATGGTCCTCTGATGCCATTCCGGAAGCCACCAGCCCCTGGAGAAGCGTTTTTTCGGATTTGCTCAGATCAACCGCCCTGGCAACAGCCAGGTAGTCGAGAAAAAACCTCTGCGCTTCCTTTGGCATGCCTGAACGCTCGGCAAGCAGGGCCGACTGCCGTTTTATGTCTTCTTCGAGCATGGGGAGCGACTCCAGGACGGGCAGGCGAAACATACCCCGGGCCAGCCGGGCCTTTAATACCTTGTCCGCCGAACTCAGGAGCCGGGAAACATCCCTTGCCTCCAATCGCGGATCGGAATTGCGAAGCTGCAGGAGACGCCATAAGGCGACCCCGGCAAGACCGCTCCCTCCCCATTTTTCCCTGGAGGAATCCGCGGCAGACCAGGAGACGATTTTTTCGAAACAGATCTCGGCTTCCCGGATCTCCCCTCTCAACCGGCGCACTTCCCCCAGGAGAAACGTATAGACCGGCCAGAGAGGGGACTCCTCTCCAACGTTTCCGCCGATAGCCTCAAGTCGATTCATGTCGGCTGATTTCGCCCTGGAAGCGTCTTCCGTGTAGACAAGCATCTCCGTGAGATCGATCGGGAGCGTCTCCTCCTTCGCCCGACAACCCGCGAAGGCCAGGCAGAGGATCACCAGGCCCAGGAGGCAAAGCGCCCACCTTCGGTTTGCGTTGGATTCCTGGTGTGGATGAAAGACCTGCAAGGAGGAAGGAACAAAACGCAACGCTTTCAGGGAGACCCCGATCTCTTTGAACAGGAAGATCCCCATTGAAACTCGACGTTTTTGTTGAACACACAGAAAGGTCATTGCCGTCTCCCGTCCATTTAACAATACACCCCGAGCATGCTTCCAGAGTTGATTTTCAATGGTTTCTATTATGTTATCTCCCTTTCATTATTGCAATTGATTTTCTGGGAACCAATTCACGGTGACATTCCGGCCAGGTTCAAATCCCGCCCGTGTTTTCCGAGACGATCCCTGAAATCAAGTGCCGGAGGCCGAAGCACAGGCTTTCTTTGCTGCAGGGTTGGTTACAGGCCTGTACGATCAGGGCTTGTATTGCGGCGGGAAACAGCGGCGGGAATATGGCCGTCGGCACGATGCGCGGACAGAGATGTGCCAGGGAGAAAACCGGGGATACCGACCTCACAACGGGAACCGGCCACAAAAAGCAGGGGGCTGCCCGATGATTTACCGGGCAACCCCCTGCTCAGTTTGATCAGTTTGGAAAAAACGAAGCCTACTTGGGGATTTCACTCAGGGGAATGCCGATCGCATCGGCGACCCCTTTTCCGTAATCCGGATCGGCCTTCATGCAGTTGCCGATGTGGCGGAGCTGGACCTCCCTTGTCGCTTCAGCGATGGCGCGGGCGGTGTTTCCGAAGAGGGCCTCCTTCTGCTCCGCACTCATGAGGCGGAAGAGCTTACCAGGCTGTGTGAA
>MVRU01000132.1 GCA_002067745.1 Syntrophus sp. PtaU1.Bin005 | reverse complement strand
TCTCGTGAAGGAAGGCAAGACGTCAAAGGAAATAGCGGAGCTTTTAAATGCCAAGCAGCGGGTCATTGAATTTCACAGGGAAAATATCCGCATGAAACTGGGACTCAAGAATAAGAAGGGAAGGCTTGCCATGTTGCTGAGATCCTTCGCCTGACGGGGGCTCTTGATTTTTCCGGCAAAGGCTGCTCTTTTGGCTCCAGGACGGAACCGGAATGGCTTTGTAAGGACAAACCCATGAGAATCCGACGAATTCTGTTGCAAAATAGCCCTTTCTAACATATCTTCCACCTTCATGAAAAGCTCCTTTCTACATTATCTCCTGGTGAGCCTTCTTGTCCTGGCCGGCGGATTGCTGGGATGCAGCCCGGCCGGGGACGAGCCCCGGCAGACCGGGGAGCGGGAATCGGCAGTGCCCGCCTATGGCGATATCATCGTCGACGGCTCCATCGGGGACGCCAGCAACCTGATCCCCCTGCTCTCTTCCGACTCCACCTCCCACGGCATCGCCGCCCTCATCTACAACGGCCTGGTCAAATACGACAAGGACCTCAATATCGTCGGTGACCTTGCCGAGTCCTGGGTGATCTCCCCCGACGGCCTGGTCATCACCTTTCACCTGCGCCCCAACGTCCGCTGGCATGACGGCCACCCGTTCTCCGCTGAAGATGTTCTCTTTACCTACCGGCTCACCATCGATCCCAGAACGCCGACGGCCTACGCCGGCGATTTTCTCAAGGTGAAAAAGGCGGAGGCACTCGATCCCCTCACCTTCCGGGTCACCTATGACAAGCCCTTCGCCCCCGCCCTCATGAGCTGGGGAAGCGCGATCCTTCCCAGGCATCTTCTGACCGGGCAGGACATCACTCGGACGCCCCTCGCCCGGAAGCCCGTGGGAACCGGGCCTTACAAATTCAAGGAGTGGGTGTCCGGACAGAAAATCGTCCTGGTGTCCAATCCGGACTATTTCGAAGGCAGGCCGTACATCGACGGCTATATCCTGCGCATCATTCCGGACATGGCCACCATGTTCCTGGAGCTGCGGGCCTCCGGGATCGACCGGATGAACCTGACGCCGCTGCAGTACACCCGGCAGACGGAAAATCCCCTGTTCCGCAATAACTTCAACAAATTCCGTTATCTTTCTTTCGCCTACACCTTTGTCGGCTACAACCTCAGAAATCCCCTCTTTTCGGACCGGCGGGTCAGGCAGGCCCTGACCCTGGCCATCGACAAGGAGGAAATCGTTCAGGGGGTCCTGCTGGGATTGGGCAAACCCTCCACCGGCCCTTTCAAACCGGGGACCTGGGCCTATAATCCAAAGGTTCCGACCTTCCCCCACGACCCGGCCAAAGCACGGGCTCTGCTGGCGGAGGCGGGCTGGAAGGACCGCGACGGTGACGGGATTCTGGACCGCAACGGACAGCCCTTCGCCTTTGAGCTTCTGGTGAACCAGGGCAACGAAGTCCGATCCAAATGCGCGGAGATCATCCAGCGCCGCCTTGCCGAGATCGGCATTTCCGTAAAAATCAGGGTTGTGGAATGGGCCGCGTTCGTCAACGACTTCATCAACAAGAGACGCTTTGACGCCACAATCCTGGGATGGACGATTCCCCTCGATCCCGACCTCTACGACGTCTGGCATTCCAGCAAGACCGGCCCTCAGGAATTGAACTTCACATCCTTCAAAAACGAGGAAGTGGACCGGCTTCTTGAACAGGGGCGCGGCACCTTCGATCCGAAGGAGAGGAAAAAAATCTATGACCGAATCCAGGAAATCCTGGCGGAAGAGCAGCCCTATACCTTCCTTTACGTTCCGGACGCCCTTCCCATCGTCCAGGCCCGCTTCCGGGGCATCGAGCTGGCTCCGCTGGGGATCAGTCACAATTTCATCAGGTGGTACGTACCCAGGCCCGAACAGCGCTTCATCATGACCCGGTAGCCCTGTCGGTTACAGGACAGGATCCCGTCGGCATCGTGGCCGGGGCTTCCGGGTTTTTCGCCGTCCCGCCTCCATCTTCTGCCAAGAGCCTTCCCAGGCACGCATCATCCCCCCTTTTTCTGCCTCCCTGACCCGTTTTCCCCTTTCCAGGACGCACCCCTTCCGGCTTCGGATACGACGTACCGGCCCGTTAGTCCCTTATCGCCCTGTCAAAAAAAACACCCGCCGATTATTTCCTGGAATATGAATTGCTTAACGGTCCTTCGCAAGAAGCGACACCCCATACTATCGAGTGAAAAGGAGACTGTGCACATGAGACAAAGAAGCTTATCCCTGTCCTGGAAGATTGTCGGGTTGGTGTTTTTTACCGTGGTGATGGTTGGTTTTTCATCGCTTGGGATGGTCTATTATTTCGTATCAAAAGGACTTGACAAGCAGGCGGAAAAAGAAATGGCCGTCGTGGCTGCGGCCGTTCAGGCAAACATTCAGGAGGCCATGGACAGGACCAAAAAACAGGCGGCGATGATGGCCCTTGATCCCGAACTTGCGGCGGCGATGAAGGAAGGAGATGCGGACAGACTCCAGGCCATGGCCAAGGCCCTCCAGTCGAAGTACATGGTGGACTTTGTGACGCTGGTCGATTCCAGGGGGAATGTCATGGCGCGGGGCCACTCCGACCAAAGAGGAGACACTGTGAGCAATCAGGCGAACGTGACGAAAGCCCTGGCCGGAGAAAATTCGGCAGGCATCGAGGATGGAAGCGAGATCAAGTTCAGCCTGAGGGGCGGGGCCCCCATCATGGCCGACGGACGCATTACCGGCTCGGTTACGACCGGGATGAATCTGATCGCCACGAATTCCCTTGTCGATGGGATCAAGAAAATTTTCGGGGTCGATTGCACCATTTTCAAAGGCGATGAACGGGTTTCGACGACCCTGGCGCGGGGCGGCAAGCGCCTCGTCGGAACCAAAATGGACAACCCGGCCGTCCTTGAGACGGTTTTACGCAAAGGAAGTCAGTTCCTCAACAGGAACAGGATTGCCGACAAAAACTACAATACGGCCTACTGGCCGCTCATGGGCAGCACGGGTCAGATCACCGGGATGTTCTTCATCGGAAAGGACCGCACGCCGATGGAAGAAATGCTCCGATCCATGATTCTGATGATTGCGGGGGCCGGCATTCTCGTGGGAATCTCCATGGCCGTCCTGGGCTACTTCCTGGCGGGAACCATCCTCCGTCCCGTCCTGGGGAAAATGGATCTGCTCAACCAGGGCGCCGGAGAGGTTTCATCGGCAGCCAGACAGGTGGCGTCCTCCAGCCAGGTCCTGGCCGAAGGTGCGTCGGAACAGGCCTCCTCACTGGAGGGAACGTCTTCCTCCCTGGAAGAGATGTCCTCCATGACAAGGCGGAACGCCGACAACGCCGCCCAGGCCCGTGCCCTGATGCTGGAGGTTACAGCCGTCATCGACAAGGTGAATGTTCATGTCAGCCACATGGCAGCCGCGGTGAAGGAGGCCATTCAGACGAGCGAGGAAACGGGAAAGATCGTTAAAACCATTGACGAGATTGCCTTTCAGACCAATCTTTTAGCCCTCAATGCGGCCGTGGAAGCGGCCCGCGCCGGGGAAGCAGGGGCCGGTTTTGCCGTCGTCGCCGATGAGGTGCGCAACCTGGCCATGCGGGCGGCTCAGGCAGCCAAAAGCACCTCCGGACTCATCGAAAACACGATCGCAACCGTCAAAAAGAGCGGTGAGCTGACAGAGCAGACTCAGCAGGCCTTCCTGGAAAATGTCGAACATTCAGCCAAAGTCGCTAGCCTGGTCGAGGAAATTGCAGCGGCCTCCAGGGAGCAGGCACAGGGAATCGGACAGGTCAACAAGGCCGTGGCGGAAATGGACCGCGTCATCCAGCAGACCGCGGCCAGCGCCGAGGAATCGGCCAGCGCCGCCGAGCAGATGAACGAACAGGCTGGACAGATGACCTTCGTGATCGGGGAATTGACGACCCTGGTGAACGGCGAGGGCAGGCATCATGGAGACGCTGCAACGCGGGGAAAAAGAGCGGCTCAATCTGCCTGAGCGAAAAAACGGAATCCTGAGGCC
>MVRU01000131.1 GCA_002067745.1 Syntrophus sp. PtaU1.Bin005 | reverse complement strand
CGGTCGTCAGGGACGGCCCGATGAAGGATCAACGATGATTCCTCGTGTCAGCCCGTGACCATTCTTGCCCACGACAATCCAGCGCCATCCGTCCACAACCATGATCATGGGTTGATCGGTTTTCGGGGTTTTAAACCGCAGATAAATGCGGTGGTGCATCCGGCTCTGCGCAGGATGGTCCGTGTCGATGATGAACGTTTCCGTGCTGGATTTAACGGGCAGGGTTTCGCACGTGACGTCCAATTCCGTTAATTTATCCCTGGAATAGAGGATTTTCCCGATGCCCGGCCGGACCACAAGCTCCAGCGTGACCATGCTTTCCGGCTTGAATGCCCGTGAGCCCTGCTCAAACCACAGTTCATTTTGCCTGCCCCCCGAACCGTTGAGCCCTCCGGTGGTGACAATCTTCCCCGATTCCATGGAGGGGCCTGCCGGTGCCCGCGGAGCGTCCAGCAGTCCGAGCGGCATCCCCGATCCGAGCCTGAACTCCAGGAGACCCTGTTCCTGAAGCTTGGCGGCATCGGCTGAAATCACCCTCTTTGGAGCGATGTTCCAGGGGCCGGCGAGCTTTTTTCCCGTTTGCGCTTCGTAGACGGAAATGCTGGCCGCCGCGTTCCCGGAATTCGCGATTGCATAATGCGGCTTGCCGGCTTGCCAGTATTCCTGAACGAAGACCCCTTGATTCCAGTCCAGGCCGATGCCGGTCAATTGCCCGACCATCAGGATTGCCATCAACAGCGCCGGCATTGCCAGATCCTCCACTTGGACCGCTGGTTGTTGTAAATAAAGAAGGCCACCCGTGGGCGGCCTTTCCTGTTTCGGTGCGTTAAGATGCCTTTTCGCCTCCGCCTAAACTTTCCTTCTGCGGCGGGCGCCTGCAAAAACAGCAACCAAGCCGGACCCGAAAAGGATCATTGCGGGGGGAAGCGGGACCGGGGTTACATCCCATCCGATGACATCAAAGGCGCGGAGGTCGGCGCCGGTTATATCCTGAACGGTCGCGGAAGCCAGCGTGGGGTCCATGAGGCCGATATAGACGCCCGTCTTTTCATCAGCCTTCCAATGGCTCGCCTGCTGTCCATCTCCCGTATATCTTCCCGTTGAGAGGGACCACTTGTTATCGACATCACAGAAGTAGGATTCTCCGCCGGTAAGAAGCGAGCGGACTCCCGTCGTAAATGACGCCTCGTCGGTGGGAGTGCCGGCGCCAAAACGGAAGAGGTCCAGCGCATAAAGTGAAATTTCAGCCGTTTCCCCGATCGACAGGTAGTAATCGACGACATCAACGGCGGAGATGAAGCCGAGGACATGACCGATTTCGTGGGCGGCAACGGTTTCAAAGTCATAAGAGCCGGCGCTGACGCCATCGGAATTGTCAAAGTCAAAATTAAAATTGGTGCTGAAGGTGATGTCGGCGTCGCTTGCTCCAAACATGCCGTCCAGACCCTCATAGCCCATTGCCTTGAGGTTTGCCTTGGTCGTGGACATGTCCGAACTCAGGCTGAAACCGGATGGCAGATTGACGCTGAGCTGTGATGCGGTCGGGAGATAGGAAACGATGCCGTTGCCTGCTTCATCGGCGGCGTCCGCCACCATCAGGTTCCGCACATTGTTGTATCCCCAGGACAATGTCACCGCATTTGTTGTTCCCAGGACACCGGTGCCCAAGGCGGCCATATCGGCGTTGATCGTTACCGTGATCGGATCGGCTAGCTGCTTGCCCCAGGAATCGGCGGCGCGCTGAAATGAGCTCAACGCCGCTGCATTGCCCGCCAGCGTGGCGCCCGGATTGATGACGATGTTCGTCGCATAACCGCTTCCCGCAAAACACAGGCATATCAAACATGCCCAAAGAAAACTCCTCGATAATCGTTTCATAAGATACCCCCTGTCTAATCCAGCTCTAGGTTGAACGAATCATAAAAAAACAAGGACACCATCCCCGTTAAAGCGACTGAATTCGTTAGGTAACGAACGCCGTCTCACCCCCTTGCCGTTAGACAGTTTCATCCTCTTTTGGAGCATTTCGATGGATTCCAATGCCGGCTAAAAGAAACGGACAAAAATACAGTGAAAAGATAAAAAATTTGAAAAGATAAGGCAACCTTATTTTCGTGTTTCAAAATTCTTAATATGAGATAAGGGATGGATGCGTTGGTAAGGTTTAGGATTAATCCATCTTCTCTTTGCCTACGAACAGCATGCCCCAAAGGTTTTCTCCAGCCATTGCACGGTCGTTTCCAGAATTCGGGCGTAGACATCCGATTCTGGAATTCCCATGGACTTGGGAATGTGGAAGGAATGGTCGCCGCCCTCAATGACATCCAGATTCCAGGGGGCTTTCAGTTTGGCCAGGACCATCTGAAGCGTCTCCAGGGCGCAAAGCCGATCTTTTGTTCCGGCGAAAAAGAGCATTGGAATTTCGATCCGGTACAGGTGGGCGTCTCGGAGCTTTGAAAGGTCGCCTGCCGGGTGCAGGGGATAACCGAGAAAAATCAGCCCCTCTACGGGCAGCTTCTGACCGGAAACCATCGTTGATGCCACCCGTCCGCCCATGGACTTTCCTGCGGCGATGATGCGGGTCAGCTCAACGCCCGAATCCTCCGAGAAGTAACGGCAGGCCGCCTCCCAGGCCTCTTCCAGCTTTTCAGGCCGGTCCGGCGTCTTTCGCCCCTTCTCCTTATAGGGAAAATTGAAGCGCATCGTCGGATAACCCGCCTCGGCCAGGCCGTCCGAGAAGGCGACCAGAAGCGGATGCTCCATATCGTTTCCGGCTCCGTGCGCCGTGATCACTCCCACACCCTTTTGCCCTGCCGTCGGCAGGGCAAGAACGGCCGATAGAATTTCGCCTCCCGCCAGTGGGATGGTCACTTTCCGTCTTTTCATGGAAGCCCTCCAGATATTTTTTTGAAGAAAATTTGGTTGACATAGAAAATCAATCACATTATATTCGTCCCGCTTGAAGGCAGACTTCAGATATCACAAATAAGAAATCAAGTCTGCGATCTTTTATGCGGTCCATACTGGGGAATCGTTCAATGGTAGGACAACGGACTCTGACTCCGTGAATATAGGTTCGAATCCTGTTTCCCCAGCCAAATAAAATCAAGGACTTAGCGAAATTTTGTTAAGTCCTTTTTCTTTTACTCTTCATTTTATCCCGCTATTGTCCCGCGTTTTTTATTTTCCCCTCTAAAAATTCCTGTTAACGAGACAACCTTTGTCTGTAACTATGATAGGAAGGTGGAATGCAAGGCGTGGTCGATTGGTCACGATACCCCCCCCAGGGGTGGGGGCAGGACCGGATCGGGGATTCCTTACGACACAGAAAATGGAATTCCCCCCAACACACAAAGGATAAATCCAAATGGAAAGAGTCCTAATCCTTTTGCCCATCTTGTAAGGTTTTTAGAAGCGGGAAAAATCATCATATCCCCGATTGCGGGAATTATCATCTTGGCCTTATAATTCACTGAGTCGTAAATTGACAAAGAAGAGGAAAGGGAGAATGAAGAAACTATTCGTTTTTCTATTTATGTTAGTGATAGCAGTGGGAATTAGCGGTTATTCAGATGCTAAGCTATGGGATCGGGGTGGTGGTCTCATCTATGATGATGTCTTGAATGTAACGTGGCTACAGGATGCCAACTATGCAAAAACTGCCGGTACGGTCTTTGATCCTAACGGAGATGGCATAATGGGTTATGAGCAGGCAAAGGCTTGGGCTAATAGCTTAAACTATTATGATTCTGTTCGTGACATCGTATGGTCGGATTGGCGATTACCGAATGCCTTACCTGTAAATGGATCAGATTACAATTATGTATCAAACCAGTATAATGGCTCAGGTGATACCGGTTATAATATCAGCGCCGAAGGAAGTATGTATGCGGGTACTAAACAAAGTGAAATGGCATACCTCTTTTATAATAGCTTGGGTGCCACAGGACAATTTGATGTCAACGGGAATATCCGATCTGTGTATGGACTATATGAAAAGGGAACTACACCTTTCATCAACCTTCAACTGGATGCATATTGGTCTATTGGTAATGACAACCGAAAATTGACCACCTGTGATAATCGAATTTTGACCACCCAGAGCAGTGTTTATACTTTGGG
>MVRU01000130.1 GCA_002067745.1 Syntrophus sp. PtaU1.Bin005 | reverse complement strand
TCTTCCAGGAATGACAAGCTTCCGGCAAGGGCTTTCAGAAGGTCGGCAAACATCTGAAGCGCTTTTTCTATCTTCCCGTCAGCGTAAGCGGCATGACATAAAGGCAGTTGGAGAATCTCACCTCTTGCGCTGGAGGGAAAAATCCTGCGCAGGATATGGCCGAATTCTTCAACGGCCTGCTGCAATTCCTCCAGAAGGTTGCGGCATTGGTCAATGGATGCCTCCACGTCTCCGGCGGCATTGTGTAAAACCCTGTGAAGCACAAGTTCCAGGTAGGACAGGGTATCCATCATCTCGCGGGAATTGACGGACAGGCGGAAGGCGTTCCGTACAGCCTGTTCGAAATGGTTGGCCTCGTCAATGATGCAGTTTCGGAACATCCCCGACAATTCCTCATCCAGATCAATCAGGGCCAGTTTGTGATGGTTTGTAACGACCACACGTGCGGATCGCGCTTCGGCACGGGCCACCTGGGCCGGACAGAGGATATGGCGGCCCGTGCAGCCCGTCTTTGCAGAAATTTCGCTATGGAGTCGCCTAAAATAAGGGGATGTGTTCAGGTGGCGGTCGACTCTTTCCCCCACCGTTTCACCATCGGCATGCCTGAACAGAAAGATGAGATTGGCAAAGTACAGCCATGTCAGCAACTGGGCTCCCTTCAGATCCTCTTCGAAGGCCGAATTCAGTTTTTCAGCACAGAGATAGTTGGATTTCCCCTTCAGCAGGGCAACGGGAATATTCCGGAAATCCCGCTCCAGCGCCATGGTCCGGGGAATTTCCCGGGAGTGGATCTGATCCTGGAGACTTTTTGTGTAGGTCGAAATCATAACCCGTTCATCGGGATTCAGGCGGAGATAATCCATGACGGGAATCAGATACCCCTGGGTCTTTCCCGTTCCCGTACCGGCTTCAAGGGTCAGGACGGCCCCGTCATTCAATGCCTCGGTCACACAAAGGGAATATTTCAACTGGGCGTCCCGGAACTTGAAGCCCGGAGCCCCCTCTGCCAATCCCTTAAGAAGCGTCTCGATCCGCTGTTCCGGAATCGTCCTCCGATCTTCCTGATTCCGAGTCAACGCCGGGGAAAACCGCGCCTTTTCCAGAAACGGCATCCAGTCTGCCGTGTCGTTCCGTGCAACGGGCGAAAAGAGTCCGCCCCAGTACTCCTGATAATGCTGCACCAGGTGAATCATGACGTCACCAAAAAGGGTGTCGCTCATTTTCAGATAATGGCGCAG
This sequence comes from Syntrophus sp. PtaU1.Bin005, assembly GCA_002067745.1. Lineage (GTDB taxonomy): Bacteria > Desulfobacterota > Syntrophia > Syntrophales > Syntrophaceae > Syntrophus > Syntrophus buswellii. Next base: position 3,019 of record MVRU01000130.1, on the reverse strand, counting down.
CGCTGCTGAAGAGGGCTGCGTTTCATCATTCAGCCGATCACCGCAGAGATGTCGAACGAGTTCGATGGACAGATCAACCAGTTCCGAAGCGGAAAAGCTGATCTTCTCGCGCCTTTTTCCGGAGAGATATTCCCACAATCCCCGGGGAGAAAACGACTCGACATGGGGAAGAAAATATTCGGCAGCGAAGGTGAGATCGACAAAGCGATCCTTGGCGCAGAATCGAAGCAGGAGATCCAGTGCGGAATATGGATCCAGGACCAGGACAAAGGCCTGTTTCTCAAGAAAAGACCTCAAGCGGACGGCCACTTCTTCCGCCGGCGGGGCCTCATGGAGAGATTCTTTTGAGATGTTGGAGTGGTAACGCTCCCTTTCCGTGAGATATGGGTACCTCACCAGGGAGGAAAAATTCCGGCGCGAAGCGTCCCTGGACAGGATCGTCGCAGCAACTTCATAAATCCGGTTGCCGTTGTCCGCCTTCAGGCCCGCATGGCCATAAACAAATGCCACTTCGTCAACAGGACGGTTATAAGGTTTCAGCATGGGTCTCCGAGAGGCCGTTATCTGAACAGATACATATAACTTCAGGGGCCAGGTTCAATCTTTTATGGGGGCGCGCCATCGCCACGGTATTCAGCGATCACGCAACGCTGGGCATCTCCCTTATCACACAAGGTTCAATGACTAAACAGAAAATTTGCCATGTCAACGGTATAACTATGGTGACGTTTTACGAAGATGCTTCTCTCCGGCACAAAATTTAAAAAAAATTACGCATATTCTTGACAAGGAAAGGTTGTTTAGGATAGAAAGACTACCTCATCGTTTCAAAAAAGCCGGAGTAACTCAGGGGTAGAGTAGCTGATTCGTAATCAGCAAGTCGGGGGTTCAAATCCCCCTTCCGGCTCCATACAATCAGGGGGTTGCAGATTTCTGCAACCTTTTTTTTGCCACCATTGGCCCCACGAAGAAAAAGCCGCTGCGAAGAACGGGTTTTTCTTCGTGATTCGGTGGATTTCTTCCGAAGACCCGGTCAACCTGTCTTCAATGATCCTGGAATGTGGTATGCGTGCATCTCTGGGTTGATGCAATATCGTTGTGGCCCAGTATGTCCTGGATGGAGCTAAGGTCCGTGCCCGCTTCCGGATTGTGGCCTGCAAAGTCGTGCCTCAGCATGTGAGGAGTGATCCTTTTGTTGGCCCCTCCCCTTCTGATGCCGGCTTCCAGGGCCGTCTGGAACTTCGTTATATTACCCCACATGCAGGTTTTTTCCTGAGCTGTTTCCTGATGTATCCGAGGTCAGCCGCAGAAACAATCATGACGCACTCCGATGGCACCCGTATAGACCGTCCGGATCTTTTGCATCTTGGAAACGCGAACCAAGCGTTCCTCGATGATCTCGAACAAGAGATCAAGCAGGCTTATTGATTTGTGTCCAGACCTGTTGATTGATTCTTTGCTTTTTCTTCATCCTGGAGCTTGACGAGTGTCCGGTAAACACTTTCCAGGACCTCGTCAATTTTACCAACGCTGTGATCTTCGCTGAGAGCATACTGCATCGCAATCTTAACAGCCTCATTAAGAAGAGCATCCCTTCTGTCAGACTTTTTGGACATCATTATAACCTCCGTTAAGTGATTAGAGGAAAGCACAAACAGCGAGTCACCCAAGCTGCAATGACGGTCTCACCTCTCCAGGCCCTTTATTACCCCCTTTTATTGAGGGTTTCAAATTATTTCGGAGAACAAGGAGTGTTCGACAGACGTGGATGAAGAGCAGCACATGGACTTCTGGACCGCAAGGAAGTCACTGACGAAAGAAGAATCCTGACAGGGCGGATGACAGGAGGCGCCCTGTGCTCATATGGACCAGAAAGAGTGGAAACACTGCAGCCAGATACATCACTGCACCGATCCTGTCCGGAATCTCTGCAAAGCTCGAAGAATTGAGGTCACAAATGATTCTGTCGGAACCGCTCCGCAAGGCTGCGGACTATGCCTTGAAATAAACGCCAGGCCCTGTGTGGACAGCAGAGGCGATGGTCCAATCCCTGGACGGGGCCTTCTTTGTGGACAACCTGACTTTTCACAACCTTAAATTCCATTGACTTCAAAAATGAAAAAATGATAGGGGTCCGATAATGGCTTTTCATTGACGATTATCAATAAAACCCCCAGGAGGAGGTTCCAATGCTCATCATTCGGCAAATGCAGGTCAGTTCCATGGCTGTCTTCGCCTATCTGGTCGGCGATTCGGATACGGGAGAAGCCCTGGTTATCGATCCGGCCGACAACATTGACGGCATCCTGGCCACGGCCGCCAAAAACAATCTGCAGATCAAATACATTGTCAATACCCATGGGCATGTGGACCACATCAGCGGGAACAAGGAAATGAAAGCAAAGACCGGCGCACCCATCATCATTCATGAGGGGGATGCCTCCATGCTGGGCCATACACCACCCATGCTGCTCCAGATGTTCGGGGCGGAAGATTCGCCACCCGCCGACATGACGGTAAAAGATGGCGATACGATTTCCATAGGGAATATTTCCCTGAAGGTCATCCATACGCCGGGACACTCTCCCGGGGGAATGTGCCTGTACATTAAAGGATTTGTCTTTACCGGCGATACCTTGTTCGTTGAGAGCGTCGGCCGAACGGATCTAAACGGCTCCTCCGCTTCGCAGCTGTTCACCTCCATCAGGGAAAAGCTCTTCGCCTTACCCGACGACACCCAGGTTTTGCCGGGACACAACTATGGAAGAACAAACACTTCGACCATAGGTCACGAAAAGAAATACAATCCCTTTATGCGGTAAGCAGAATTTCGGAGGCGGAAAATGGAAAGCGCAGGCCTGATTAAAACCCGTTATGAAGGACTGAAATTGTCCAATGTCGGCAAGGTCCGGGACATTTACGATCTCGGCTCTCATCTTCTCATTGTTGCTACGGATCGAATCTCCGCTTTCGATGTGGTCATGCAGGAACCCATTCCGGATAAGGGGAAGATTTTGAC
>MVRU01000129.1 GCA_002067745.1 Syntrophus sp. PtaU1.Bin005 | reverse complement strand
ACCGGCGATAACACCTTTCACCATCTCGGTCGTGTAGGAATTGTACTGGGCGGGGTTGTTCAGGCGAATCCAGGAAGTGAACAGACCGGGAACTTCATTGCCCTTGGGGTCCTTCAGGGGCCGCTTCTCGTATACGGTGCAGGGTGCTTCCGTGCCCCACCACTGAGAGGTGTGTCGGTCATGGTTCTTCATCTCATTTTCTCTTGGCATCCATGCTAAACTCATACTTTTCTCCTCTTTCGTTTTTTGGTGTTATTTTTTGGGTGTTAGTGCTTGCTGCACATTAAAAATCAGGTTTCAGAACAACTCTCTTTGCAGGAGAGCCGGCCTTGTGAATCTCATCGAAGGTCGCCGCAATCGTGCTCATCGGGCGGACTTCCACGAAGGGATCGATATCGATCTTCTTGGACTGCACCATATCGAGAACGATGGGATAGTACTCGGGCAGACATCCCCAGGTCCCGATGATTTCTGCGTCAAAGGCCATGAGCCGAGAAACCATGTATTCATTTTTAGCCATTCCGAACCCGACAACGATCATCTTCCCCGTGAAGGAAAGGAGATCCAGGGCCAGATCCTGACCTGCCTTGGTTCCGGATACTTCAAAGATCTTCCAGCCTACGTTGGGAAGCCCATTGGCCTTGCGGATCGCGCTTAACTCACCGGAAATGTCCTTGGTGGTTTTATCCTGGGTGCTGATGACGAAATCACAGCCATAGCCGAGCGCTCTCTGGAGTTTCTCCTGGTTTCTCGCCATGCCGATGACCGTTTTTGCCCCAAGGGCCTTCGCCGTCTGAGCCATGTATACACCGACACCACCGGTTGCACCGATGACGATGCAGTTGTCGCCGGGCTGGAGATCCGCCCTCTTGGAAGCCTGGTAAGGCGTCGTCACGGCGTCTGCCACAACGGCAAAATTTTCCAGCGGATAACTACCGCGATTGCGAATTTCACAGAGGTCTATGGTAGGAACGACGATATGGCTTGAAAAACCACCATAATTTCCCAAGCTGTTACCGGGCATGAGCTGAGCAAGGCAGCGGTTGCCACGGCCGGTTTTACAAAGGATGCACTTGCGGCAGGGCATAACGGCGGGAATAACCACTTCCTTGCCTACCCATGCTTTATCGCCCGCAACAACGGTTCCACTGATTTCATGGCCCAATGTCAACGGCGGTTTGTTAACGGTCGGTACACGGTCATAGAAAAAACCGAGGTCGGTATGGCAGACACCGCAACCCGCAATCTCAACCAGGGCTTCGCCCTCTTTAAGTTCCGGTACGGGCAGTTCAGCTAGCGCCAGCTTCCCTTCAATCTTTTCTCCCGTTTCCTTGTTCTTCCCCCATGGCGTCACCATCTGCCACGTTTTAATCACACTTGGTACTCCAGCCATTAAACACCTCCATAAGAATATTTAACATCCCTGTTACTGCAAAGTAACGCTTGCTTATCACCCCCTCAATTTTTTTTCAATCCCTATTTTTCAAATCCATTACTCCCCTGAGGGAAGAAATCTTCATTACAAGTGACAAAGAGCTTGTATCACGGCAGGAAGGCTGATATAGGCTGCAACGGATTTCGGCGGTGCGGCCACAGGAGAAGGTCATCAATATAATTTACTCTTAAAAACAACGAGATACTTCCGTTTCCACCAATCCTAAGCTTAACCGTACTCACAAAACGGCTGTTTTGTATCACAGCTCGAGTTGACATTCAAGATGTTTTTCAGCACAAATCGATTTTGCTTTCAACCTGGCGAGCCCTGTAAAAACAAGTACTCCATTTAATCTTGACCCAACTTCGCGCTTTTTTAGCCTGCACGGGATTGTCTTTCAACTTTTTAGAAAAGGGGGCTTAATAAAATTATCCTTTCAGGATAAAAAAGGGGGAGGTAAAGGACCTTTACGAAAGGCCGCAATGGTAAAATTTAGGCTTGATGCAACTCGTCTTTTGGGATAGCCCCCACCTCCTGCTTATGACTTAAACGGCCTAAAAATATTACGAGGGCACTTCTCAACGCAGATTTCTTTGCAGTCGACACCGTAGGCCGCGCATTTTCCATGATCAACTCGGATGAGATTGCCGTCTAAACTCACGGCTTCTGCCGGACAGGCTTTGACGCACATCCTGCAGCTTATGCACCCCACTTCGCACACGGACCGAACCACCTTTCCAGGATCCTTCGTGCTGCAGGGCACCCAGACGCGAGCGCTTAGGGGAATGATTTCAATGATCTTCTTGGGACATATCCGAACGCAGGAACCACAGCCTACGCACTTTTCAACATTTACGACTGGGAAGTGGTTCTCCAGGGTAATGGCACCAAAGGGGCAAACCTCAACACAATCCCCGAAACCGAGGCACGAATAAGCACATTCCTGGGGTCCACCACCAAAGCAAATGCTCGCACCCGCACAGGTCTGATCACCAAGATAATGATATTTCTGTCCGACGTTTCCCTCAAGACGGGAGCATCTCATTGAAGCGACCATGTTGGCGGCACCGGCCACCTTTTTCCCGGTAATTTCCGCAACAGCTTCCGCTACTGCCGCCTTGCCCGGGAAACAGAGATTGGCAGGTACCTCCGGATCGTTAACAACCGCTTCCGCATAAGCTTCGCAACCTGCGTAACCGCATCCACCACACTGCGCTCCAGCAAGGACTTCAAGGACTTCCTCCACCTTTGGGTTAGCTTCGACAGCGAATTTCTGAGCCGCGAGAGCCAGACCAATGCCGAATAAAAGACCGATACAGCCGAGAAATGCGATTCCCCCAAGAGCTAATTTAATCAATGCCGGATCCATTGTTTTACCTCGATCAATCGAAATATTTTAAAACAGCAATTACGGAAAAGCCTGAAAAGATGAGTCTGAATAAGTCTGCCTGAAATCGGCACCTCGATACTGCACTCCCATATATAACATAATTGCATTTGTCAAATTCATATTTGTTATATATATCTCGACTATATATCATTGAGAAATAAGCTCCAAATAACTGATTTTTTTGGGGGGGGTCACGACGAAACAATGGCGCCTTCTTCAAAGCTGACCACCCGATCGGCTACCCTTTTCACCTGATCCAGGTAATGCGAAACCACCAGAATGGTTAGGTGTTTCCTCAGCTCCAGCAACAGACCCTCAATGACTTCCGTGGCGGTCGAGTCCAGTGATGATGTGGGCTCGTCCATCAGTAAAACCTCCGGTTCGAGAACCAGCGCCCGGGCGATGCAGAGCCGCTGCTGCTGTCCCCCGGAAAGTTTGCGGGCGTCATCGTTCATTCGGTCTTTGACTTCCTCCCAGAGATAGGCCATTTTCAGAGTCTGTTCCACCTTGCGCCTCATTTCCTTTTGATCCGTACCACCCGCCATCTTCAAGGGAAAGGCAACGTTTTTGTAGATGCTCATGGGCAAAGGGTTTGGGGTTTGGAAGACCATCCCGACCCTTCTTCTCAACTCCGTCACCGGAAAGGCCTCCTGATAGATATCGCGGCGCAGACCACCGAGGGTAATCTCCACTTTGCCGCTCATCCTGGCCTCTGGGAGGTTTTCCCAAAGCCGGTTCAGCGTTATCAGAAAGGTGGACTTTCCCGCCCCTGAGGGGCCAATGAGCGCCGTGATCGAATGTTCTGCAAAATGGACCGTCAGGTCTTGAAGGATTCGGCGTTCCCGATAGAAAAAGTTGAGATCGGCAACCCGTATTTTTGTATTATCCGGAAGAGTCGTGTTCATGGACGATAGAAAGCGAGATAAGAAAGACGCTTTTTTATGACGAAGGCAAGGGCGAAAAGGAACAGACATAACAGAAGCAGAAGCAGTGCCGCTCCATAGCCGTTCATTAGTTCTTCTGGAGTGGTATACTGGGAAGAAATGTAATAGATGTAGAATGGCAGCGCTTCGTAGGGGGCAAAAACGGATTTTGGAACCCCCGCCGCCACCACCACTCCCGTAAGCATGATGACCGCAGTATCCTCCGCGCAGCGGCCGATGGCGAGAATGACCCCGCTGATCATCCCGGTAAGAGACTGGGGGAGAAGGACATAAACCAGGTTCTGCAGTTTCGTCGCTCCCAGGGCAAGAGCCGTCAGGCGGATCTCGGGAGAAAGACTTTCCAGGGCGATCTGCGTAGTTCTGATGATGTACGGCAGAACAAGAAAGGCGAGGGCAAGACCCGATATGAGCAGACAGGGCTGTATGCTGCTGGAATAGTGTTTGTGGAGAAAAACGGCCAGCGCGAACCCGAAGAGCCCAACCACGATGGACGGAATG
>MVRU01000128.1 GCA_002067745.1 Syntrophus sp. PtaU1.Bin005 | reverse complement strand
CCTTCCAGATGCCCCCATTCATTGATAATGGGTATGCCGCTCGTTTCGATAACAACGATCCGGCCATCCTTATGGAGGTTGATATTTTCCAGCCTTTGAAAGGGTTTTGGCCTTTCAAGGTGTTCAGCCAGGATTTCAGCCACGCGCTCCGCCTCGCCGGGAGGCATCAGATCCGTCACAGCCCTGCCCAGGACCTCCAGGGGTTCATATCCCAGGATATCTTTGACCTTGGGGCTTGCATAGGTGTAGATACCCCGGTAATCCGTCTCCCAGATCCAGTCGCTCGTCGCCTCAACGAGCGACCGGAAACGTTCCGCGCTGTTCCTCAGCGCCCTTTCCGCCAGACAGTGGTCGGATTCCGATCGTTCCAGTTCTTTAATCCTCTGCTTCAGGCGATCATTCTCTTCAAACAGGTCTTCAATGGTTTTTGCTGAATCGTACATCCTGAGCTCCTATGCCATGACGAAGGGAAAGACGGGGAGGGGAAAAGAAATCATGGCTGGGGTTACGACAACTTTTTATGGGGCTACTGATTCCTCTTTGCATGTCAAATGAGGCGTTCGGCCTCGCGTTACCCGACAGAAAACATGGATTGAACTATTTTATTTCATTAACAATAACAGGCAAGCAACTATCATTCCTGATCATCTTTGCGCTGCCGGACAATCAAATGAAGTCCATTCCCGCCTTCAGATATCCGCCATGGTTCATTCCCGCATCTGTTTGTTCCTGCCATGCGCCCCTTTCTCTAGACATCCCGGCGGCAGGATGCTATGAATGACACTGCCGGGTTTTCGGATTTTCCAAGAGAGCCGGAAAAACGGCGCGGCAACTCCGAGGGCGGAACGAGCCGCCTTGAGACATTCCGTGAAGCAGCGGGAATATGTTCACAACCAGGCAAGGAGACGGCGTCAGATGAGATTTATTCCCAGGGAAGAAAAATTTTTCGATCTCTTCGAAGAGCTGGCGGCTAAGATCGAAGAGGGCGGCCTTGTGTTCATGGATATGCTGGAACATTACGACCAGGCGGAACCCAGGATCGCCCGGATCAAGGAAATCGAGCACGAGGCCGATGTCATCACGCACAAAACCTACGAGAAAATGCATCGGACCTTTCTCACCCCCTTTGACCGGGAGGACATCCACGCGCTCCTGAACAATATGGACACGGTCATGGATATTATCGAGGCCTGTGCCATCCGGATGCCCCTTTACAGGATCAAGGAACCGGCGCAAGAGCTCAAGGAGCTGGCCCGGATTCTCAACAAGGCCATAACCAAGGTGAAAGAGGTGGTCTATGCCCTGCGGGACAGGAAGAATGCCCCGATGATCCTTGCTGCCTGCGTGGAAATCAATACGGCGGAAAACGAAGGGGACATCGTGTTGAGACGGGCGGTTTCCCGGCTCTTTGAACAGGAGAAGGACGTGGTCGAGCTGATCAAATGGAAGGAAATTTTTGAACGGATCGAAGAAGCCACCGATGTCTGCGAGGATGTGTCCAATATCGTCGAGGGGATCGTCCTGAAAAATGCTTGACGGGTCTGCGTGACGCTTTTCCCATTCGAACAACCGGGAAACCGGAATCTCTGTGCTTTGGCGGATCTGTGGGGTCGATGGCACAGACCTGCCCCTCATCCCGGTGCGATCTTCAAATCGAAAAAGAGAAGTCCGCGGACATCATCCGCCTGACACTCCATCGACCTTGAGACGAAATGATCCCGGCAGCACATGGGAACGCTGATGAGGATCTTATTTGCGGATTATTTCACGGTGTACCCGCGACCGTCGAGGCAGGCAGACATCGCCCGCAGATAGTCCGCTTGCGTCCCCTTCGTCTGCGCTTCGGGCGGCTGCGTCGGATCGAAACCCGTCTGCTCGACAGCCCACTGATGGCATTCATACCGGTCATCCGCCTGCTGCTGCTCGCTCTGATTCAGGCGGGGATAGATGAACAAATCATCCGCCGGCGGCGGCACCTGGCTGGCCTCATCCTTCGGCGGCGGAACGACGACATAGCCGGCCCCCCGGTGGGTGTAATAGACTTCGTTGGCGTAATAATAGGGAACCCCGCCCGCCCATACCGTGGTGTAATAAGGCGGGAGGAAAGAAACATACAGGCCCGGAGGGGGAATTACGACGGAAAAATAGGCGCCGTAGGGGCGGTACCAGACACCCCTTGAATAGTAATAGTGACGCCCGCCATGATGCACATGATGGGAGTGCCGGGGCGCTTTTCGATAGGATTGGCCGTGGACGGGATAGCTGCGGTTGTGATGATAGCGCGTATCCCGATACTCACGGGAGTGGCTGCCGCCTGGAACGGCCCGCTGGGCGGAAGCGGGGGCATTTCTGTACGACTTGCCGCCGGAACCGTGCCGCACTCCTCGATCCGCAGACTCTGCCGCCGTTGACCAGCAAAGCAGCACAATCCCCGTCAGAAGAACCGACATCCACCCCCTGGCTGCGGATCCTTTTTTTTGGAATAAATTCATCATGACTCTCCACCTCCCTGAACATTTCCCGGGGGGCTTGCTCTGTCAACGCACCGTGTAACCCCGGCCTTCCATGCAGGCGTACATCGCCCTTCGGAAACGGCCCGCCTGCCCTGCAAGCTGGGCATCCCGGGTGCGGGTCTGCGCATTATAGGATTCCTCGAGCCGCCGCGCCGATTCCTGCCTTGCCACGTCGGAAGCAGCCCCGACCACGGCTCCCCCTGCTGCGCCGATCAGCGCGCCCTCCCCGGCATGATAAGGGCCGCCGATCAGCGCACCCAGCACCGCACCGGCAATGGACATCGTGACGGTATCCCATCCCGGCGTCGGCATCGGCACCACGCTGACGCGCTGATTCCTGGGAATGGCCGATTTCCCCGGGTCAAATCCCGTCATCTTCACCGCCCAGTTGTAGCATTCGTAATGGTCGCGAGACTGCTTTTCAACCGTTTGCCCCTTGTTCGGGTAAAAGTACAGCTGGTTCAGAGGCAGACTGGCATGATCGCCGTCACCGGCAGGGGACGGCACGACCGCGGCAGAGGGTCCGCAATAGCAGGACGTCAGCCCCGCAGCGGTCAGGAAAAGCAAAATTCCGAAACAAAACCATGACATCCCCTTTTTGAGCCGTTGCCTTCCCTTTTTTCCTTTGCCGGATACCAACACGTTTTCTGCCTTTCATTCCCCGAAAGCTCCCGCGGACCGGAGAGGACAACGGCCTCCGTGCGGGATATGTTCTTTGACCACGATGTCCTTGAAACCTCATTCATGACCTTTTCTTCAGCAGGGAGTGTGCCGAAGGGTCCGGAACATCCCCATAAAAAAGACCCGCGCGATATGAGCTCGTTGCAGACGTTCACCCGGGAAAGCCCCGGGGCACAGTGAATAATAAGTATCCATCCGGACTATCCACCTGGGAAGAAAGTAGCCGGTCCCCAGGGCTGCCCCGGAAAAGCTCATTCATTCATCCAGGAGGCAAAGGCCGGCAGACAACGCCGCCTTGACGGCATCGGCCAGTTCCGCCGCCGTAATGCGCCGGTTGATCCGCTCATCCCTGTGGGCAAGTCCACAGGGGCGGTACTGTCCCATGACGTTGACACAGGTGGAAGGAGAGATCTCCCGGGACAGAAAATTCATGACGTCACGGGAACCGGCGATATCGTCCGGCATGACCAGATGACGCACGAGAAGCCCCCGCACGGCAAGCCCGGCTTCGTCGCACCGTAGGTCACCCACCTGGCGGTGCATCTCCTTGAGCGCCTTTGCCGCCTGTTCCCGGTAATCCGAAACATGGCAGAAGCGCCGCGCCCAGGCGTTATCCCAGAATTTGAAGTCCGGCAGATAGATGTCGACAATCCCCTCCAGCAGTTTCAGGGTTTCCACGCTTTCATAACCGCCGCAGTTGTAAACCAGAGGTATGTCCAGCCCCTGCTCGATGGCCGGAACCAACGCCTGCAGAATCTGCGGAACTACGTGGGTCGGAGTCACAAGATCGATATTGTGACATTTCATTTTCTTCAAGGCGATCATCATGGCCGCCAGCTCACCGGGCTCAACGGCCTTGCCGGCAAGACAGTGACTGATCTCATAGTTCTGGCAGAACGAGCACAGGAGGCTGCAGGAACTGAAAAAAACCGTTCCGGAACCGCAGGTTCCCACGAGCGGGGCCTCCTCCCCGAAATGGGGAGAGTAACTGGCAACGACGGCTTGGTCGCCGGTTCTGCAGATTCCTGCTTTTCCCGCCAGCCGGTCCACGCCGCAGTTGCGCGGGCAGAGCCGGCAGGAGGGAGAAATCAGCGCCATGGCCTGCTCAATTCGTTCCTGCAATATTCCTTCGCGGTACAGAAAGAGGTATGATGGCCGGTTCATAAACGAGCCCTCCGCTTTACCGGGTCAGACAACCCGATCTCAATGGGTAAAAGCC
>MVRU01000127.1 GCA_002067745.1 Syntrophus sp. PtaU1.Bin005 | reverse complement strand
CCCAGATCGCGGATTCCGCCGAACTGCTCCTCATAGTCGCTCCACTTGAACAGAAGCGTCGGCTCTGCGACCGGCCCCTTCGTGGTGAAGCCGACAAACGCCGCTGTGGATGTACTGACCCCTTCAATCGGCTTGGAGCCACTCGGGATTTCTTCCACATATACGCCCGGGTGAAGATACGTAGGCATCGCTTAGACTCCTTTCTTCAGAATGTATGTACGGCAAAATATGGAACTGTTGCTGGCACTGTGGCTTTCATTGCGAGAGGCCGCTTCGGGAGAAATACGGCAAGAAATCCGCGTCTCGCATTGTTGGACCTCTTCAATACGCCTGCTGACCCCTCCCTTTGCTGGAGAACATGTTGCCGAGTTCATCTCTGGACAATCAATATGCGCCGTTTCAAAGGAAGTTTAAGGAAGGATAATTTGGTAACCTACTGTACTAAAAAATAGCCCTAAAACATTTACAATGTAAATACGGAAAGAATTACGCATAATTACCAGTCAAAACCTGGCATGAAGAACGGTGGGAGCGGAAAGGTCGCTCAGGGTTATGCTGTGGAAGAATAAGGGTTGATGATTCCGGTACGGACGATTCTCGGCCGGGGCAGCCCATAACATCGCAATGCGCTATGCTGTCTCCGCTCCGGCGCACCCCGAAGGCAGGGTACGGGCAGTTGCCACATCCCTGACCGATAGTCCTTGACAGTGTCCGGGAAAAGGGGAAAATAGGGCGAATTATCCTTCGCAGAGAGGATTTCGATTTGCCTGCCGCCACTGCTCAGCCGGATCGGACGGGAAGGGTCCAAGGTCGTCCGACGTTGCGAGCCGATGGACGGCAGCACCTGCCAGAGCAGCTTCGGTAAGAGAAGGCGCCATGGAAGTGAGATCTCGAGCGAAATTCCTTCCCCACTCCGGGATTATTTAAGGATGGGCATCGACGCAAGCAAGAAAGGTTTGAGCGTATGAACGAGAAGAATCCAGGCGGCCTGGAGCCCTTCGAGATCTGTTCGATCCGGCCTCCCACGGAAAACAGCAGCCTGACCTTTCGGCTGACCCGTAACTGCTATTGGAACAAGTGCGCATTCTGCCCGGTCTACAAAATGGGGGCCCGTTTTTCCCGTCGTTCACTCGATGAAATCCGCAGAGACATCGATAGGGCCAGGCAGCTCGATGATTGGATGCTGGCCGGCGGAATCGGCATGAACGGGTATACCCGGGCCGATTACGGAAAGCTTCCCGGACTGGCCGAGGAGATCCGCCGGACCGGAAGGAAAGCGCATCATGAAGCCCGGACGCAGAAGGCAGCCGCGGAGATTCCGGAAGATGTCGATCCTCGCCTGGCCTGGTTTATCTCCTGGTTCAACGACCAGCCTTCCCTTGAGGACAGCCTTGCCCATCTGCTGAGCTGGCGGATGGCCGGAGGGGAAACCTGTTTTCTCGGTGATGCGGACGGGCTGATCCTGAAGCCGGAATTCCTGGCCACGGTCCTGGGCGAAATCAAATCCCGGTTTCCGTCCCTTCAACGCTTCACCGTTTACGGGCGGACCCGGACGGCGGCCAGGCAGCGGAGCCTCGCCGATCTGCGGTCCATGGCCGCAGCCGGGCTGAACCGGGTGCATTTCGGCATTGAAAGCGGAAGCGACCGGGTCCTGGCCTTCGTGAACAAAGGGGAATGCAGCGCGGATCACATCGAGGGCTGCCTGAAAACGAAAGAAGCCGGCCTCTCCTGCTCGGTTTACATCATGCCCGGCCTCGGCGGCACCGCACGTTCAGAGGAGCATGCCCTGGAAACGGCCCGGGTCATCAATGCCGCCGCCCCGGATTTTGTCCGCCTCCGGACGCTGGAAATTTTTCCCCAGACGCCCCTGGAGCAGGCGGTGAAAGAGGGCAGCTTCACGGAGTGCCCGGAAGAGCAGGTCGTCCGAGAGCTGAGGATCCTGATCAGCCGTATTGATGCGGAAACCGAACTCCTGAGCGACAGCGCCTCCAATCTCCTGGATTTGTATGGAAAGCTTCCCCATGACCGCAGCCGGCTTCTGAAGATCATCGATGGCTACCTGGACCTGCCGGAACAAAGCAAGCGGATCTTCAGTCTCCATGCGCGGCTCCGCTCCTTTCTCGGCCAATACGGAGGGCTTCCGGAGGATCTGTATGAGATCCTCAGCCCCTATGCCAGGGACGGGGAGCTCGACATGAGCCGCTGCCCCAATGACACCCTGGAAGGCATCACCCGTACGATCCGCTCCCGGTTGATGCCCTGAAAAAGGGAAAATCGCCGGCTCCGGATCTGCTCTGGTCAGGCCGCGGGAATCCGTTTCTTAAACTCAAGCCCCAGGATGCTCACATCATCCCTGAGCTTTTCTCCCTGAGCGAAGCCCTCGATGGCCCGGACGATCTCATCCAGCATGGCACCGATGTCCAGTCCATGCAGGCTCTTCACAAGGGCGTGAAACCTTTCCTCCCCGAACAATTCCCCTTTGTCGTTCGTAAATTCAAACACTCCGTCCGTATAAATAATGATTTTATCCCCCGCTGAAAAGGCCTTATCCTCCTCCTCGAAGGGCAGGACCCCTCCCAGACCGATAATGGTCCCCCCCTTTTCCAGCAGTTCGAAGGTCCCATCGGCATGAAGAAGAATGGGAGGGGGATGGGCGGCGTTGCTGTAGACCAGATGGCCATGATGGATATCGACGATGAGATAGATGACGGTCAGAAACTTTTCAAAGCGCTCCCAGGGGTATTCCAGGTCCAGGGCCGTGAGCACTTCTCCCGGGGAGACAATTTCATAATCCGGCGTGCAGCCGGGCTTCTTCCTGATGGTGCATCCCATGTGGGGCTGAAGGGTCTGGGAAAGGGAAAACGTCACCAGGGCCGGGGGCACCCCATGTCCGCTGACGTCGATCATGTAAAACCCGAGGTGATCCTCGTCGAGGTGGATCACGTTGAAGATGTCGCCCCCGATCGTTTCGGAAGGCGTAAACTTCCACTCGATCTCCAGGTCTTCGTCCTTCCGGCTCTTTTCCTGCCTCTGCGGCAGAAGGCACTGCTGAATCCCGGCGGCCGCCTGGAGGTCTTCATCAAGTTTCTTCTGCTTTTCAAGAAGTTTGGCATTGGCCATATTCAAAAAATAGTCGCTGAACGCGAAGATGGTCCGGCTCAAACAGGCATTGAGGCTTTGCAGCGCCTCCAGCAGGGCATCGCCCGTCAACTCTTTCGCAAAGATCGGAATCAGGATCGTCCGGTAGATTTCAAAAGCCTTCTGGACTTCCGAAAGAGAAAAGCCGCCTTCCAGGCGCAGTTTGCAGACCTTGACGATGAAGGCGTCTACTTTTGAGAAGTCCCCCCGGACCATCGCGGCGTAGTTTGCTTCGCTGGCCTGTGATGTCGTTTGAAGAAGCTCTTCCAACGGGCGCCTGGCGTACCCGGAACTGACCTCTTCATGAAGGCGATGCGCCCACTTCAGGGCGATGTGATCTCTGTATTTTTGAAGTATATCGGCAAGGTTCATGATGCGTGACATGCCTCCGGTGATCGATGAAGGTTGGCCCGCCGGCCGCTGCCTTGCGCCGCGACGCTTTCATGAAAGCGGGAAACCGGACCGGGCAGGTGGCGCCATATCCGAAAGGTCAGCGATGGTGCGAAAGCCGGGGCCGCCGTAAAAAGAAAGTGTTCCCGCAAAATGCGGGGCCTGTTTCCGCTGGAGGAAAATCCCATTCCGGCTGATCGATGGAAAACGTGCAGACAACAGGGGTAAGAGGGTCATGAACCGGTGCACGTAATGGGGAGGTTATATTTATATGGAATTTTGAGCCTGCATGCAACAAAAACATGGGAAATTGCTTCCCGGCTGACCTTGGAGAACCGGTAATTTCCCGCCTGCAAGCCCTGCCATTCAGTTAATTGCCGATGTATTTTTTTCAGCGATTCTGATATGGGGGAACCATTCAACAATCAGATCGGATGCGCGCCGGGTTGATTCCTCCGCATACAGGACGGCGGGATTTGAAGAAGGGAGCGCCAAGGCGGGCTCCGGCTGCCGGCCGGAAGCCTTTCCGGCGGGGAGAGGACAGGAACATGCGCCAGGATGAAAAAAAGTATCGCGGTCTGATGATGGCTGCCATCTTCGGTCTGGTCGCCCTTCTCGCCTCCGTCCAGTTACTGGATCAACAAGCACTGAGGAGCCTCGTCAGGGAAAACGGGCCCATCGAAATAGCGTCTGCCGCCGGTTATGTTCTCGTCCTTTTGATCATGATCTTGAAGGGAGGCTGGGACTTTTTCAGGAAACACGCCTATCTGTTCGTTCTGGTCGCCGCCTTCGGCCTCAGGGAACTGGACTTCCATACGAGGTTCACAACCATGGGCATCTTCAAATCCAAGTTTTACCTGAGCCCATCGGTTCCCCTGCCCGAAAAGATGATCGGCGCCCTTGTCTGCCTGGCTCTTCTTGCCTGCCTGATCCTCTGCCTCCGGAAGCAC
>MVRU01000126.1 GCA_002067745.1 Syntrophus sp. PtaU1.Bin005 | reverse complement strand
GTCGTTTCCCCGAACCTCTATGTGGCCTGCGGCATTTCCGGCGCCATTCAGCATCTGGCCGGAATGAGCTCGTCGAAGTATATCGTGGCCGTCAACAAAGACCCCGAGGCTCCGATTTTCTCAAAAGCGGACTACGGGCTTGTTGATGACCTCTATAAAATCGTCCCGGAATTGGCAAAAGAGTGCAAGAAACTTCTGGGATAGCATAAGATAGTGGCCAGCGTTTATTATTCAGCCGCCTTTTCTCGCGAGGAGGCGGCTGAATTCTGAAGGCTGGCCGCTATGGAACATGGGGAGGAGTTTATGGTACAGCCTATAGGTATTGGAAGTGAAGGAAGGGAGATCTTCTGGAATGCAAACTGGAATGATATACATTTTGAGCCCTTCCTTTTTCTTTTTACGGCGGTAGCCCTGGGTATATTCGGCTACGGACTTTATCGCCGCTACCAGATGTGGAAGGCGATGGGAAAGCCCGAGATGCGAATGGACAACATGGGCGAAAGGATTAAACTGCTGCTGAAAAACGCGCTGTTGCAGGTAAAAACTTCAGCCGACGCCTATCCCGGCATCATGCATGGATTGATTTTCTTTGGATTTTTTGTGCTTATCTTCGGGGCGGCCTTCGATGCGACGGAGTTTCACATTACCGAGCCACTCGGCGTGGCCTTTCTGAGAGGAAAGGTTTATCTGACAGCTTCATTCCTTTACGAGGTCTTCGGCCTGGCTGTTCTTGTCGGCGTTATCATGGCAGTGCATAGGCGGTATTTGGCAAAACCCGACCGGCTTGGTTACAAGGGCGTTCCGGATAATCGCCCCGATGATGCGATCGTTCTGCTGCTCATTGGAGCGATCATTGTTACGGGATTTGTCATTGAAGGATTGAGAATCTCCGTCACGCTCGAAGAGACACCATGGGAATACTGGTCCTTCGTGGGATATTTCCTTTCGCACTTCTTCACCGGCATGGAAACCGATACAGCGAAAGCGGCCCATAAGTTCTTCTGGTGGCTTCATACGTTTATCGCCCTGGGCTTTATTGCTTACATTCCCTTCTCCCGCTTGCTCCATATCTTCACGACATCCGCAAATCACTTCTTTACGGATATGAAGCCCACCGGTACGATTGAACCCATCCGCGATTTTGAAAATGCGGAGACGTTCGGTGTCGGCCAACTGGAAGAGTTTACCTGGAAACAGAATTTTGACCTCGATTCCTGCACACGCTGCGGCCGTTGCCAGGACGGATGCCCCGCTTATCTTTCCGGGAAGCCCCTGTCACCGAAAAAACTGATCCAGGATTTGAAGACCTATTGGGAAGAAAGGGCCCCTCAGTTTGTAGCGGCTCAGAAAGCTGCCGGAGTTGGCGGTGAAGTCCAGATTCCCGAGGCGGAAAAGGCCATGGTGGGTGAAGTCATTGACATGCATGAGCTCTGGGCCTGCACCAACTGCATGTACTGTATGGAAAATTGTCCCGCCTCGATCGAGCACGTGCCAAAGATCGTCAATATGAGGCAATACAAGGTTCTCACCGAGGCTGATTTTGCCGGTGAGCTCCAGCTGACTTACAGGAATATGGAAAACAATTCCAATCCCTGGGGCGTGGGATCCCACCTCCGCGGCGACTGGGCGAAGGATCTCGGCGTAAAGACACTGGCGGAAGACCCCGACGTGGAATATCTCTTTTACGTGGGATGTGCCGGTTCGTTTGACGACCGCGGCAAGAAGGTCACCATCGCATTTGCCAAGATCCTGCAGGCAGCCGGAGTGAAATTCGGCATCCTGGGAACGGAAGAAAGCTGCTGCGGCGACTCGGCCATGAGGGGCGGAAACGAATACCTCTATCAGACCCTGGCGCAGATGAACATCGACGCCATGAACGGCTACGGTGTGAAGAAGGTCATCGCCACCTGTCCGCACGGCTACAACGCCCTGAAGAAGGACTACCCTCACTTCGGAGGCAATTTCGAAGTCTATCATCACACCGAGATTCTTGCCGACCTCATTACCAAGGGCAAAATCACCCTGAAGAACCCGGTCAACGGGACCTTTGTGTATCACGATTCCTGCTTCCTGGGCCGCTACAACAAGGTTTATGACGAACCCAGAAAGGTGTTGAAGGCGGTACCTGGCATGAGATTGGCTGAAATGGAGCGGAACCTGGCAAAAAGCTTCTGCTGCGGTGCCGGTGGCGCCCGGATGTGGATGGAAGAGGATATCGGAGAGCGCATCAATGATATGAGAACCGATCAGGCCATTGCGGCGGGAGCCGATACGATAGCCGTGGGCTGCCCTTTCTGTCTGACGATGATGAGCGACGGAATCAAGGACCGCAAGAAAGAGGAAACCATGGTTTCTCTGGATATCGCCGAGATCGTCTGGAAGGCGATGGACATCGAGCCGGCTAAGGAGGCAAGTCCAGAGGAAGGCGCCTAAAGAGGTGCATGCCAGTCCAGGAAATTGAACGAGAAAAATGAAATATCTCAGCCGCGGCACGAAGTAACGCGTTGATCCGCAGCTGAGGAATGAGGAATTGAAGAAGGCCCCTGCCACAAAAGACAGGGGCCTTCTCTGTTTTTTTTCATGACAGCTGACCGTCAATGCGGTAAGAATGGAAGGGAGATTTCTGCATCCCGGCAAGAGACAGCCCTTCCGGAAACCAGGAAGGGGCAGCCTTCCAGGGAGGTGTGGACACGTGAGGCAATCCATCGGATATTCTGACAAGCCCTGGCTTAAGTCTTACAGGAGTGACGTGCCGGAGCACATCGACTTTGAAAAATTATGCCTGCCTGATATTCTCAGGGAGCGAGCAGCCGAGAATCCGGGCTCACGTGCGCTTCTTTACCAGGGATATGTCATGAATTATGAGAAGCTGCAGAAGGAAATCGAACGATTTTCCCTTTTTCTGAGGAATTCAGGCGTGCGAAAGGGACAGGCCGTAGCACTGCTGCTGCCCAATTGCATTCCCTTTGTTGTTTCCTATTATGCCGTTCTCCGGATCGGCGGAATCGTTGTCATGAATAATCCCCTTTACACGGACCGTGAGCTGGAATACCAGTTGAATGATTCCGAGGCCTGTGCCCTGATTACCCTGGATCTTTTTGGAAACAGGGGGATTCAATTGCGGAGGAGGACCGGGATCAGGAGCATTGTGATCGCTTCCCTGGGCGACTATCTGCCCCTTCCGAAGAAACTTCTTTTCCATATTTTTGCTAGGAGGAAAAAGCTGTCCGCACCGGTCGATAGGGCGAAGGACCTGGTATACTGGAAAAAATGCCTTCGCCGGTCGGCTGCGGCTCCGACCGGGGAATTGTCGAATCTGGAGGATTTGGCCGTCTATGCTTACACTGGTGGGACAACAGGGATCCCGAAAGGGGTGGAGCTGACTCATGCCAATCTAAGCCTGCAGGTTCAGCAATGCGCCGCCTGGTTTCCCCAATTCAAGAGGGGCGGAGAAATCATGCTGGGTGCGCTGCCGTATTTCCATGCTTTCGGGATGACTACGGCCATGAACCTGTCTCTGTACAAGGGCTGGTGTCAAATTCTCGTTCCAAGTCCCAAAGCAGAGCATCTGCTGGAGGCGATCCGGACGTACCGTCCGTCCTTTGCCCCCCTTGTTCCGGCCATGTTGGCCGGAATGCTTAAGCACCCTGACTTGAGGAAGACGGACATGAGCTGCCTGAAAGGGGCTTTTTCCGGCGGTGCACCTCTTTCAGGCAGCCTCCTCCGGGATTTTGAAGAGAAAACCGGGGTGATGATTGTCGAGGGTTACGGAATGACGGAGACCAGTCCCGTCACCCTAATCAATCCCTTTGACGGGGAGAGCAGGCGAAAACCCGGCAGTGTGGGAATACCCATTTCCGATACCCGCTGCCGGATTGTGGATTCTGAAACGGGTGGAACGGATGTACCACTGGGGAAGCGGGGAGAGTTGATCGTCGCGGGGCCTCAGATCATGAAAGGTTACAAGGGGAGGCCGGAAGAAACGGCAGGGATGTTAAGGGACGGGTGGTGCTATACCGGGGATATCGCCGTCATGGACGATGACGGCTATGTCTTCCTCGTGGATCGCAAAAGGGATCTCATCATCTCCGGAGGATACAACATTTACCCTGCAGAGATTGAAGAGGTGCTGAACAGCCACCCGAAAGTTTCAGAGAGTTGTGCGGTGGGAATCCCCGATGAACTCAAAGGGGAAAAGGTCAAGGTCTTCGTTGTGCTCGGGGAAAGGGAGATCGCGACCGCGGAAGAATTGCTGGATTATTGCCGCACTCAGCTTGCCGCTTACAAATGTCCCGCCCTGGTGGAGTTCCGCAGGGAGTTGCCGAAATCCATTGTGGGAAAACCCCTGCGCCGTGAGCTTCGGGATTCCGGGGCAAAACAGGACGGGAAGCGCAATTTTTAAGCCCCGAATTTTGTGAGGCGTCCGGCATGGGCCAGGGCAACGGTCATGAGAGAAGACATAGGCATTCTTCCCAGCCCTCCAGACAGGCAGTCTCCTTCACCGAAGTGCTCCAC
>MVRU01000125.1 GCA_002067745.1 Syntrophus sp. PtaU1.Bin005 | reverse complement strand
CTGCCCGAAAAGATGATCGGCGCCCTTGTCTGCCTGGCTCTTCTTGCCTGCCTGATCCTCTGCCTCCGGAAGCACCTGAAAACATTTCTCGCGGAGTTCAGAAAAGAGACGTCATCCATGAGCATCGGGATCGCCCTGCTCTTCATGGCCGTCTCAAAGGGCGTTGACGGCCTGTCAGCCAAATTGAGCCGCCTGGGCCTGGAATTAACGGCGGCTCTTTCCCTGTCCTTCAGAAGCATGGAGGAAATCCTCGAATTGGGCATCCCGATGATGCTGATCGTTTCAACGCTTGCTTATTTCCGGAAAAGATCCGCTCCGCCGCGGTCGTAAGGGAAAAACCGGCGCAATGCATTCCGCGGATCAGGTGATACAAAATCTGTGATGAAACGGAAGGAGAAACCTGCGGCAAGGCATGGCGATCCACAACAGAAAAAAAAGCGCGGGCCTCCTTCTGTACCGGTACCGGAACTCCAGGCTGGAAGTGTTTCTCGTGCACCCGGGGGGACCGTATTGGGCAAAAAAAGATGAAGGGAACTGGTCCATTCCCAAAGGCGAATACTTCGAGGATGAGGATCCCCTGCCGGCCGCAACGCGGGAGTTCAGAGAGGAAACCGGCTGTGAAGCGGAGGGCCCATTTTTACGCTTAACGCCGAAACGGCAGGCCGGCGGAAAGATCGTCAGCGCATGGGCCTTCGAAGGCGACCTTGACGCAGCGGCCGTCCAAAGCAACACCTTCACGATGGAATGGCCTCCAAAATCCGGAAGACAGGCCGCATTTCCTGAAGTGGATCGGGCCGGGTGGTTTCCCATCCCGCTTGCAAAGAAAAAACTCCTCACAGGTCAAAGAGGATTCATCGACGAACTGTGCAGCATCCTGAACTATGACCCTTCCGGGGAGGATGAGCCCGGCGGCAGCGAGGGCCTTGCCCAGCCCACTTCTTAAACGGGCACGTAGAAACACCGTTTCGGCGATGAGATTTTCCTTTCCTTCCTGAGCGTTGCAAGAATCCTGGACACAGCCTCCTGGTCCATCCAGGCTTTCTCTGCAATGTCGCCGGACCGCATGGGCTTCCCCTCATTTGTCATCGCATTCAGAACAGCTTCTTCCTTTGTCTCCATGAATATCCCCTCCTACAGGGTTTTTCAGGACAGCTCCAGCAACGTCCGATCAGGGGCGATCCCCGGTCTTTTTGATTCGTCTGCGCACGCTGTTCCATGATCCGGTGATCAGGAAGCTCTCCTCCATGTTGTCCACCATGCGGACGAACTTTGGCCAGGGGACGGAAAAACTCAGCACATTGGAAGGAACATAAGGGCGCGCCGAAACATCAAACATTCCCAGAACGGCCCGGGGTTCGGGAGATTGAAGCTCCTGATAGGGATAGTCCACAATAGAGGCGCAGCCGGCGCCGAAAGGAGCAAAAACGCCGCAGGGGTCCGCCTGGTCGAAATTGGCCAGGGTGAACAGGCCGGAAAGGACATCCGGACAGGCAAAAAAGATCACCACGAGGGGTTGATCCTCTTCCCCCATCATGTCGATTCTTTTGAAGTGGATATACTCTCCAGGCGCCTTCCACGGCTTCTGGTGCCGAAGATGCTCTGTAACAAGCTCCGGAGACTTCTTGTATCGCTCCCCCTCCAGTTTGCCGGGAATGCCGCAGGATAGAAAATATTCAAAATCCGGGGCCAATGCGCTTTCAAAGCCGAGGTATCGCTTTCCCCCGAAGCAGCCGATGGTGCCTGCATCGAAGCACAAGGGCCTTCCCATGCGGACTTTCGCTAAATCTCCGATGATGCAGCGATGCCCCCTGGGAATTCTTGCCCTGTTTCTCCGATCTGCGGTATCGGAATAATAAAACCCGATGGGCAATTCCGCACCGGCAAAATATCTGGTCCATTTCTCCAAAAAGCGGTCTTGAAAGTTCCTGTCCATGAATAACCTCCTATCGGGCCAGTTTCATCACGCCCTCCTCCACGGTCATTTCCTCCGCGGGAAAGGGCTTCAGCAGGGACAGCAGCTGCTCCCCGTTCTGATTTTCAGGGTCAAGCCAGATCGAAGCGCCGTCCCTGCCCAGGATCACCGGCATCCGGTCATGAATCGGCGCTATCAATTCATTGGAGACGGTTGTGATGATCGTGCAGGTCTGAATCCGCTCCCTCTCTGGAGACAGCCAGCTTTCGTAAAGACCGGCAAATCCGAAGGGTCTTCCTGATTGAAGGCTGAAATAAAAGGGCTTTTTTGCCCTGTTGAGCTTTTGCCATTCATAGAATCCATCGGCGACGATCACGCAGCGCCTCTTCTGAAACGCGCCTCTGAAGCTGGGCTTCTCAGATACGGTTTCCGCCCGGGCATTGAACATCCGTCTGCCGATCGACGGGTCCTTCGCCCGGGGGGGGATCAATCCCCAGCGAAAATTGACGAGCCGGTTTTTTCCATGGCGAACGACAGCAGTCACCAGCTGGCCGGGAGAGATGTCCCTGCCCGTCCTTACGTCGCCCGATACTTCCTGAATATCGAAATCTCCGGCGATTTCGGAAAAATCAGCAAGGAGGACGAAGCGACCGCACATGGGTTATCCTCAATGTCCAGAGAATGAGTTGAAAGGATTGCGATTCGGCTGTTTCTTCAACAATCGGGCCAGCCGCCGATGACCACGATCCGCTTCGGCCCGGCTGTTCCCGGAAAGCCGTCGGCATAGGGGGAATTGGTTTCCGTCGCCGCGTGGTTGATCCGGTTTCTGGTCGCCAGCTTCGCGATCCGGCCGGCGGCAAAGAGATGCGGAGAGGGTCCCATCTCGAGTTTCTTCCTTGCTTCAGGCGCCTCCGGATCACGGGCCGGAACAGCGATGCTTCGTTGCCACTCCAAACTTGTCTTCCCGATCGAATCGCATCACCCCGGCTTTCATCTTCGGAATGCTACTATAAATTTCGGCAGATCTCAATTTTTCAAAACGTGAATCGTAGTATTTGATAAAAGAGGGATCACCGTGCTATGAAAATTTTTCGATCACTATAAAAGACACTGCGTGAGAAAGGAATAAAATGGAAACGATCAAGATTATGCCGTGCCTCGACATGAAGGAAGGCCGCGTCGTCAAGGGGGTAAACTTCGTAGGGTTGAAGGATGCCGGCGACCCGGTGGAGAATGCGGAATTCTACCAGAGCGAGGGGGCCGACGAACTGGCCATGCTCGATATTGCCGCAACCCTCGAAAACAGGAAAACGCGCCTGGAGTGGGTAACGAATGTGGCCTCGGTTATTTCCATACCCCTTACGGTCGGAGGCGGCATCGCAAGCCTTGACGATATCAGGCTGACCCTTGCAGCAGGCGCTTCGAAGGTGTCGATGAACAGCGCCGCCGTTCAGGACCCGTCCCTGGTAAAAAAGGCTGCGCTGGAGTTCGGCAAGGAGCGGATCACCGTGGCCGTTGACGCCCGTAGAAACAGGGAGATGCCGTCGGGGTTCGAGCTGGTGGTTTCCGGCGGAACAAAACCCGTCGGAAAGGATGCCATTGCCTGGGCCAGGGAGTGCCAGGATCTGGGAGCCGGGACCATTCTGCCGACCAGCATGGACGGTGACGGAACGCTCAAAGGTTATGACCTGGAATTCACGAGGGCCATCGCCGACGCGGTCTCCCTGCCGGTCGTCGCATCAGGCGGCGCAGGGACGCTGGAGCATTTTTACGAAGGAGTGGTAAAAGGCGGGGCGCAAATCCTTCTCGCCGCCTCGGTGTTTCATTTCCGGACATTCCGCATACGGGAAGTCAAGGAGTACCTGCGCAGCAGGGGATTGAATGTGAACCTTTAAAAATTTGCGGTGATACCTATGATGGAAAAGTCAATCGAAGCAAAATCCGGCATCGAGCGGGCAGCGGAAGACCTCTTCAATTTCGCCGTGGACAGGGAAGACGTCAAGGCGCTGATGGCCGATCTTCACGAGGCGGCCGACATCAAGCGCGATACCGTCGAATACGAGCTGCACATTCTGAAAATCATCAGCGTGGGATGGGCCATCCCCTACTGCCTGGGAAACGCCCCGCAAAAGGACTTGATCGGCGCATGCTACTGGCAGGCTGTTCAGAATTTTTCTTCGAGCCTGTCCGAAACCTTTGGACTGGTGGTCGGCCAGCCCATCGATTATTTTCAGATCCTCAAGGACCGCCTGGAGACCTACCTGAACGCCCTGCAGGAGCGGCCCGACGCCCCGGAACCGGCGGTGGTCATCGGACCGGAATTTGCCGGCGCCTGCGGCAATCGAAACGACGTCTTCACGGTCATGACGGGCTCCAGGATGTTTCTCGCCACCATCGCCAGCGTGAAGACATACCTTGAATCCCTGAACTGGAATGACAACATCGTATGCCATTGAACGCGCCAGTTCCCTGTTTTTCTGGATCGAGCCGCAGCCTGAACTGGAATGACAACATCGTATGCCATTGAACGGCCCCTTCCGGTCCCCATAAGCCGGAGCGGATCCAACGATTCGGCCGGGTGGGACGAAGGCCGCGAATTCGCCCCGGGTGAGGAATCATGAGCTCCATCGACATCCTCTCGGATTTTCATTCC
>MVRU01000124.1 GCA_002067745.1 Syntrophus sp. PtaU1.Bin005 | reverse complement strand
TACCAGGCAAAGGACACCTCTTCCGGCTTCGGCCAGGTGCGGAGCGGATTGCATGAACTCGTGCAATCCGTCCATGACGGTCATCTGGAAAAAGCCAGGCTGGCCTATAAAAATCTCTCTCTGACAGCGCCGGCCGTTTTTGACAGGGTCAGCCTGAAACTGACCGGGGATTATGATGCCATCGGCCGCGCCCTCGGGGAAAGCAATATTACTGAAGCGCAGAAGGCCGTTTTGCAGCTGGGTCAGGATCTTCACGACATCGGACGCGCGGAGAGCGCCTCCTCCCGGTATTCGAATACGCCCGGCCATCGGATTTTTTCCTCGTCACTGCAGAACATGATCCGGGCATACCGTCCGGAAGGCGTTCAGGGATTTCCCGTCGGCATCCATATCGACATCATGGCCTGATTTGACGCCTCGAGAATATCCGGTTTGGCGCGAACAAAACGAGGGCATAGTATGGAACAGGATCCGCCGATCGAAGAAGAAAAGTTGCGCATTCGGGAATTGATGATCGACGATCTTGCCGAGGTCTTCCACATCGGCGAGGAGATTTTTACCGCCGAGTACTCTCAAAACCTCTACCGCACCTGGGACGAGTATGAAATCACCACCCTCTTCAATTCCGACAGCGAGCTCTGCCTCGTAGCGGAGGCGGGTAACAAGATTCTTGGCTTCGCCTTGGGCACGACGGTGGAAAAGCACAACTCCCCGTGGAAATACGGTTACCTCGTCTGGCTGGGGGTACGGGAGGAAGCCCAGAAGAGGCAGGTCGGCAGCCGGCTTTTTTCTGAGGTCAAACGGCGGATGAGAGAACGGGGGGTCAGGATGCTCATCATCGACACCTCGGCCGACAATCAGCCGGCTCTTTCATTCTTCGATAAGATGGGGTTCAAGGATCGCCAGGAACACCTCTTTCTCTCCCTCAACCTGTCCCGCAGGGCCAAGAGAAAATCGGTCAGGAAAAAGGTTTAATCATGACCCGTGACCCGAAGCTGTTGGAAAAAGCCATTCAGCCGGAAAGGCTGCATGAAACGCTTCTGGATCTTCTCGACATCTACTCCCCATCCGGCAAGGAAGCGGATATCACGGCCTACCTGGAAAAGCTCCTGAGGGGGGCCGGCATTGCCGTGGAGCATCAGGAGGTTGAGGAAGACCGTTACAACCTCAGCGCTGCCATGGGGCCGGGCGAACCGTTTCTCTACCTGGTCGGTCATGTGGACACCGTCGCCTCCTGGGATCTGGAGGCGTTGGGAACGCGTGAGGAAAAAGGCGTCCTGTACGGACTGGGCAGTGCCGATATGAAAGGGGGATGCGCAGCCATGGTGGAGGCCTGGCTGGCCCTTGCGGAGACCCTGCAGGTTGACGAACGGCCGCCGGTGGGCCTGCTGCTTGTCGTCGGAGAAGAAGAAAACGGCGACGGCAGCGCTGCTTTTCTGGACAGGTGCCGCCCTCCCTGGGCCGTCATCGGTGAACCCACGGGGCTGTCGGCCTGTTTTTCCCATTACGGCTACCTGGAGGCGAATTTCATCACCCGGGGCCGGCGAAGCCATTCGTCCCTGCCGGAGCTGGGCCACAATGCCGTGGAATCCATGCTGCGGCTTCTGCTGCATCTGGGTAAAAACACCCTGTTCGACCGTGACAAGTCGGATGTCGTCTATTCGATCCGGGAAATGAATTCTTCCCCGGCGGGCTTTGTCGTTCCTGACCGTTGTGAAACCTGGATCGATCTGCACCTTCCCCCGGACAGGGAGCCCATGATCATTCAGGAGGCCATCCGCCGGGGCATTGAGGGAGCGCATCGCTACATCCCTGACCTGGACGTGGAGATAAGCTTTGACGTCTCCTATGGGGGATACGATCTCGGAGCCGACAATTCCATGGCCTCCCTTTTAAAAGAGATTTATGCGGATCTGAACATCCCCTTCCGCCAGGACGCCTTCCGTTCACATTCCGACGGCAATCTCTTTTATGCGGCGGGGACCAAGCCCATTCTTCTCGGACCGGGCTCCCTGGAAACCGCACATACATCGGAAGAACAAGTGCCCTTCCGGGAAGTACTGGCAGCGGCCCGGATCTATGCCGCCCTCTGCCTGAATCTTGTGCCGGAAAAAACGGACGATCCCGCGGTGAAGTGAACCCGGAAGCGATGCGGCTTGTTCCGGCTCTTCAGGAGCTTATCAGACCCTCCAGACCGGCCGCCATTTCCCGCCCGGACTGATACCGCTCTTCCCGCTTTTTGCTCATCGCTTTTTCTACAATGGCTGCCAATTCTGTTGAAACGATGGGATTTCTTTCCAGGACGGGGGCCGGGGAACGGTTGACGATGTTGTTCATGACGGCGGCGAGAACGTCGCCCTGGAAAGGTTTGCTTCCAGTCAAAAGCTCATAGAGGACCACCCCCAGGGAGTAAAGATCGGCTCTCCCGTCCACCGTTTCCCCGTTGACCTGTTCCGGGGACATGTAATTGGGCGTACCCACGATCGTGCCGGCGCGGGTGCCTGACAGATCAGCCACCCGGGCAATGCCGAAATCCGTCACGGTCACATGGCCTGCCGAGGATATCCGGATGTTGGCCGGCTTGATGTCCCGGTGAACAACGCCCCGTTCATGGGCATAATCCAGGGCAAGGGCCACATCCCTGGAAATTCTGGCCGCCTCCGCTTGAGAGAGCAGGTTTTCTTTCGCGCAGTACTTGCTCAGATCGCAGCCCTCCAGGTACTCCATGGCGATGTAAGCCATCCCCCGGCCTTCACCCACATCGTATATCGTTACGATGTTCGGATGGGAGAGGTTGCCGGCCGCCTCCGCTTCCCGGAAGAAACGGAGCCTGGACAGGGCGATGTCGTCCCCGTCGGCGCAACGCAGAGTCTTGATCGCCACGGTCCTCTGAATCAGGGGATCCCTCCCCAGATAAACCGTTCCCATGGCGCCCTGCCCGATAACCGCAAGGATTTCATAGCGTCCGATGGTGAGTTTTGACTTTGCGGAATCCATGATCACCGTGGCGTCTCCGTCGTTTCCGCACGCCCCGGTATCACCGGCGGCAGGAGCGCCTCCGTTCTGCTTGAAAATGGTTTTCCCGGAGGAGACGGTCTGAGCGTGAATCATTCCAGCCGGGGGACGGAGGGAGAGGGCGTCCGCCTCCCGTATCTGGGACAGGAAAGCAGCCTCCTGTAAAAGCGCCTGCAATCGGCTTCGTTCTATGATTTGGCGATAGCTGGGATGGAGAACATCAGCCTTGAGATGTTCGTCGCCGGCAATCCCCTTTGCCAATTGATCCGACATGAACAGTACGAAAAGATAAGGAAATTGATCCCGCGCCACAGACAGGGATGCACGGTCTCGATAGGAAAGCACATGGTGATTGACCACGGCGTTCACCATGAGATCGGAAAACCCCCATTCGGAAAGAGCAATCCCGGCAATGACGGCATGGTTGACTCCAAAAAGCCGGTCTTCCTGCTCAAGGCTCAAGGAGTCCACATGCTCTTCCGATACCGTGGCGCCCTCGGATGTCGGCATCATCAGCAGAATCATCTTTCCGATATCATGAAGCAATCCCATGGTCAGAAGACTCCCTTGATTCAAGCCGCTGAAAAGAGAGTGGAGGTGGGCCGCGCATATGGAAGTCAGCGTGGCATGCAGCCAGATCTTTTCCATCACCGCATCCTTTTCGGGATTCGCAGTCAGGAAAAGCCGGAGCAGACCTTCGCGATAGAGAATATTCTTGACGTTGACAATGCCGAGAATCAACAGGGCATGATTGATCGAATCAAGCTTCTTGGGCATCCCAAAATAGGGAGAGTTTGCTACTTTCAGGATTTTTGCCGTCAAAACCGGATCAGAGGTCACCATTTTTGAGATATGGGATATCTGAATGTCCGGGTTGTTTAAGATATGTTGAAGTTCGTCGTGGACAGAACGGAAATTTTTCAGTTGAAAAAGTTGATCCTGGATGATGTGGACCGTTTCCGGTGAGACATTCCGATATTCCACTGGCGGCATAAACGGATAGGGATTGATGTAGTGATCCGCGTAAATATCCTCCATGGCGGCCTGGATATTGTTTTTGATCACCCAGTTCAGGGTTGAAAACCCCTCTCCCGGCGGAAGTGTCTCCTCTCCGTCGGGCTGCAGCGGAGGCAGAGCCGGAGAAGAAATGACCGTTCTGTCCATTTCCGGGAAAGACTTTGTCGGCGATTTGATGACGGCCAGGCAGGGTTTTTTCTTCTCTTTCCCCTTCAGAAGGAAAAACGCCAGAAGAAGCAGGATCAGAACCGCTGCAAAGATCACACTGATTGGCATATCTCTCCCTTGCAGAATCTTTTCTGTTGAAGACGAGCGTAAAAGACTCGATAGCGGCTTGACTTTGAGAATCCGCGGAAGCGCATTCCGTTTCGAGCCGTGAGGATGATTCTCCTCTTCCCGATGTTCTCCTCGACAACGTCGGGAATCTGCAACCTTGCCGCGCCTGCAGCCGCAAAAAGGCGGGACGGATCAATCGGCAAACGCCTTCCAACATTCCGACATCACGGCGTTTTCATTTGCCGGGTGAAACCGGCCGTTCTTTTTTTGCTTGCATTTAAAAAAAACTATAGTAACCT
>MVRU01000123.1 GCA_002067745.1 Syntrophus sp. PtaU1.Bin005 | reverse complement strand
TTTCGGCATTCAGGCGGGGGATCTCAACAAATTCGGCCATCAGGATGCCAAAATTGCGGTAAACGCCTTTTGCGATGGCCACAATCTCGTCTTCGGATTTTTCGGGAAAGGCGTGATGGAGATTGTCCAGGGCGATAATGCGCCTTCCCGGAATCAGGTAGTAGAACAAGAGGGCAAGATGGGCGAAGAAGAATCGTCTTACCGCCAGAGGGATGATCTGCAAGAGGAACAGGACAACGGTTGTTGTCAGGGACCTTTTCATGTCTATGTTGTCCAGCAGGATGAAATTCAGGAAATTCGGGCGAATCGGGCGGATGAAAACAAGGATCGATCCCTGTCCGGCTCCCGGCCGCCCCGATTATACCCCGTTACACCCGATACATGAGGTCCGATGTATTATAGAAAAACCCGTCTCTTGTCAACCCAAACCAACCCATACAGTCCTCTGTTTACCGCAACGTCCTCATTTTATTTTATTGAAAAAATTACTCTTGCTGTGTTAAGAGGGGGCACGATTTTGAGGAGGCTTGGGATAAAAGATGAATCTTGGGCAGATGCTGGAAGAAACCTGTCAACGCTTTCCAGAGCATGTCGCAGTCATTTCGGAAGACCGGCCGTTTACCTATTCGGCGTTGAATGACGCAGTCAACGCCCTGGGCAACGCCCTCAGAGAGCTGGGCGCGAAAAAGGAAGACAAGATTGCCATTGTTCTGCACAACTGCCCCGAGTTTGTCATTTCCTATTTTGCCGCTCAGAAAATCGGCGCCGTGGCCGTAACGCTCAACACGGCATCAACGGCCCATGAGCTTCAGTATCTCCTGGTAAACTGCGAGGCCCGGATCCTCATCACCACGGCATCCAATGCCGCACGTTATGAATCCATCCTGGACAAAGTCCCCCTGTGCCGCCACGTCATTGTCACCGACAGGACGGAGCCGGCCGTGCCGGCCTCTCCGGATGCTTCCGACTTCTGGTCCCTCATCGGGCATTCTTCCTCTTCCCTTGAGCTCCCCGATCTAGCCGACGACGATCCCGCCGTCATGATCTATACGTCCGGTCTGACGGGAAGGCCGCTGGGCGCGGTTCTGACCCAGCGCAATCTTGTCTCGCAGTCCGCCCTGCTGGGAAATCTGTGCCATGTCAACAATGCCGACCTGGGCCTTTCGGTTATTCCTCTGTTCCATTCGTTCGGCGCCGTCGCCAACATGCTGGGCACCATCCGTGTCGGAGCCGGGCTGGTGCTGATGGATCATTTCAGTGTCGACGAAATCTTCCAGGTGGTCTGCCGGAGAAATGTTTCCTTTATCGCCGCCGTTCCCCGCCTGTTCCTGGGAATGCTCTTTTATGAAGAGGCAGACCGGTACGATATCCACTCCCTGAAATTCTGCATCACCGGCGGTGCAACCATGCCCCCGCAATACGTTCCCGAATTCAACGAAAAATTCCATACGATTCTCGTCGACGGCTACGGTCTGACGGAATCTTCACCGGTGTGCACCCTGAGCAGGCCTGACGGGCCCCAGAAGCCCGGCTCCATCGGAACAGCGATCCCCGGCGTGGAAATCCGCATCGTCAATGAAGAGGGCGCGGAATGCCCCCATGGGGAAGTGGGGGAACTGGTCCTGCGGGGGGAAAACGTCATGAAGGGCTATTACAGGGATGAGGCGGCAACCCGGGAAGTGATGAAGGATGGCTGGCTTCACAGCGGGGATCTGGCCTATCGGGACGAGGAAGGGTTCTTCTTTCTCACCGGCCGAAAGAAGCGGATGATCATCACCAGCGGCTTTAACGTCTATCCACGGGAGGTCGAAATGGTGCTGGAGAATCATCCCGCCGTGCGGGCGGCCCGGGTGATCAGCAAGCCGAACCTTCTGCGGGGGGAAATCGTCAAAGCATTCATCGTCCGGGATTCGCGCATCCCCGTCGAGAACAGACAGATTCTCCGGCACTGCCGGACGTATCTCTCTTCCTACAAGGTTCCGCGGGAGATCGAATTTGTAGACTCCATCCCGAACCTTTAAGAGTTTTTTGCATCAGCAATATTTCAGATACTAACATCCAAGAAAGGAGATTGCTAAACATGAAAGATGTTGTCATCGTAAGCGGCGCCAGAACCGCAGTGGGATCCTTCGGCGGTTCGCTCAAGGGCGTAAGGGTTACAGACCTGGGAGCGCTGGTCATCAAGGAGGCCATCAAGAGAGCGGGATTACGTCCGGCCATCAGCGACGCCGTCAAAGCCTGCCGTTGCGACACCTTCGGAGATTTCGACATGACCGAAATCAACAAGAAGTACTATGACTACGATTCATCCCTGAACCCCGTCTATTTCGACGAGTGCATCATGGGAAACTGCCTGACGGCCGGCCTGGGGCAGAACCCCGGGCGCCAGGCCAGCATCTATGCCGGTCTGCCTGAAGAAACGAACACGATCACCGTCAACAAGGTCTGCGCCTCCGGCATGAAGGCCATTGTCCTGGCGGCCCAGGTCATCAAGGCTGGTGATGCGGACATTATCGTGGCGGGCGGAATGGAAAACATGAGCAACGTCCCCTACGCGCTGCCCGATGCCCGCTGGGGATACCGGATGAGCATGCCCACAGGCTCCATTGTCGACCTCATGGTCCATGACGGCCTCTGGGAAATCTTCAACGGCTATCATATGGGGTTCACGGCGGAGAACATCGCCGCCCGCTACGGCATCAGCCGACAGGCCCAGGATGAGCTGGCCCTCATGAGCCACCAGCGAGCCCGTGCGGCCATCACCAGCGGCGCCGTTGCCGATGAAATCGTCCCTGTCCCGATGCCCACGAAGAAAGGCGCACCCCCGCAGTTCTTCTCCGTGGACGAGCGCCCCATGGACACCAGCATGGAAAAGATGGCCAAGCTGGCAACCGTCTTCAAGAAAGATGGAACCGTCACGGCGGGCAACGCCTCCGGAATCAATGACGGTGCGGCAGCCGTCGTCGTGATGAGCGCCGACAAGGCCAAGGAACTGGGTCTCAAACCGCTGGCCAAGATCAAGGGCTATGCCTCCGGCGGCGTCGATCCGGCATACATGGGTCTCGGTCCGATTCCGGCAACCCGCAAGGTCTTCAAGCAGCTCGGTCTGACCATGAAGGATATGGATATCGTGGAATTGAATGAAGCCTTCGCATCCCAGGCTCTGGGCTGCGTCCAGGAGCTGGGCGTGGATATGGACAAGTGCAACATCAACGGCAGCGGAATCTCCATCGGGCATCCCGTGGGCTGCACCGGCGCCCGGATCACCTACAGCCTGGCCATGCAGCTCCAGAAGAAGGATGCGAACCTCGGCCTGGCGACGCTCTGCATCGGCGGCGGACAGGGAATGGCCATCGTCCTTGAAAGGGCGTAGCGTGAGTTGCGGATCTTGAAATAAGAACGATTGCCCAACAGGGCAATAAAGTGTAATATCGAATGCAGGGGTGAGGAGATAAACCGCCCCTGCATTTTTAAATCCAAGGAGAACCCCATGAGCCCTCAATGGATGGATAAACTGGTCATTCCGAGCAGGACGAAAATCGTCTTTTTGATTATGGATGGTCTGGGCGGTTTACCTGCGGAGGGCAAACCGGGAACGGAACTGGAAACGGCAAACACGCCCCATCTGGATGCCCTGGCCGGAGGAGGGGTCTGCGGCCTCCTGGATCCTATCGCCCCCGGGATAACGCCGGGCAGCGGACCGGCCCACTTTGCCCTTTTCGGTTATGACCCGGTCATCAACAATGTGGGACGAGGGCTCCTCTCCGCCGCCGGCCTCGATTTTCCCATGACGGAACGGGATCTCTTCATGCGGGTCAATTTTGCCACGCTGAATTCCGACGGCCAGGTCATCGATCGCCGGGCAGGCCGCATCGATACGGAAACCAACGAACGCCTCTGCCGGAAGCTGGATGCAGGCATTCGTCCTGCTCCCGGAACGGAGGTCTTTTTTGCCACGGAGAAGGAGCACCGTGCGCTGATTGTGCTTCGCGGGGACAATCTCCGCGAGGAAATTTCGGAAACGGACCCGCAGCAAACCGGCCTTCCCCCCCTGGCCCCGGAAGCGCTGATAACGGAGGCCTCAGGTACGGCTGATCTGCTGGCGGATCTTCTGAATCAGGCAAAAATGGTCCTGGCCGATGAACCCAAGGCCAACATGATTCTCCTGAGGGGCTATTCCCGCTATCATCGATTTGACTCCATGTCGGAGCGGTTCGGCCTTTTCCCCGTGGCTATTGCAAGCTATCCCATGTACCGGGGAATTGCCCGGCTGCTCGGAATGGCCGTTTACTCGCCGACGTCCACCCTGGAGGAAGAGATCGCGGCCCTGGAAGCAGCCTGGCAGGATTACGATTTCTTCTTCGTGCACGTCAAGCCGACGGACTCCCGCGGGGAAGACGGCGATTTTGACGCCAAGGTGAAGGCCATTGAAGCGGTGGACGCCCTGATTCCCAGAATTACGGCACTATCTCCGGATGTCCTGGTCGTCACCGGTGACCACTCCACCCCTGCCGCCCTGGCCTCGCACAGCTGGCATCCTGTACCCGTTCTTCTTTCGGCCCGAACCTGCCGGCCTGACCGGGTGGAGCACTTCGGTGAAGGAGACTGCCTGTCTGGAGGGCTGGGAAGAATGCCTATGTCTTCTCTCATGACCGTT
>MVRU01000122.1 GCA_002067745.1 Syntrophus sp. PtaU1.Bin005 | reverse complement strand
GTTGCCCTGGGCGTCGTCGGCACGGCCCTGGTGCAAACGCTGTTCGGAGGAATCGGCCTGGTCGTCACCGGGGTGCCGGCTGCCCCGATTTTGATCGCGGTGATGTTCATGCTCTGCATCGCCCAGCTTGGCCCCAGTCTCGTCCTTGTTCCCTCGGTCATCTGGCTTTACTGGGGCGGCTCGAACGTCTGGGGGACCGTTTTGCTCGTCGTGACGGTGCTGGCAAGCACCCTGGACAATTTCATCCGGCCGATTCTCATCCGGAAGGGCGCCAATCTGCCCCTGGTCCTGATCTTTGCCGGCGTCATCGGAGGTCTGGCCTCCTTCGGCATTGTCGGGCTGTTTATCGGTCCGGTGGTGCTTTCGGTGACCTTCAGGCTGCTCGATTTGTGGACGGGCGATACGGAAGCGGCATCGGATCGGGAAGAGGTTCCGTCAAGGGAGGATCGTTAGAAGCGGTGGTATTCTCTGCCGGAAATATTCCCCTTTTTCTGCCGGGTCCGGAATTCCGCCGGCTGCGGGATCCGGGGCCCTCAGTTTCCGGAGCGCCTCCGGACGGATGCCCTTCCGGTGAGCGTCGCAAGGGACCCGCAACGGCGATGAGCACATGACGGACAGGGCAGGCGGGAAATATCGGGGGGCGGGCTCGCTGGTTGACCTGGAGGGGCACATAGAGCGTGTGACCTTCGTTAATGAAGACAGCGGATATACCGTGGCCCGCGTCAAGGTGCCGGGCCGCCGGGAGCCGGTGACGGTGGTTGGCGGCATGATCAGCCCCGCACCAGGCGAAAAGGTCAGGATGAAAGGGGAGTGGACAAATCATCCCCGGTTTGGTGAACAGTTCCGTGTCTTGTCCTGCGAATCTTCCATTCCGGCAACGGCCTACGGTATCGAGAAATACCTGGGCTCGGGACTGATCAAGGGGATCGGACCCGTGATGGCCAGGCGGATGGTGGAGGCCTTCGGCGAAGGCACCCTGGAGGTTGTTGAATCCGAAAGCTCCCGTCTCCTGGAGGTGGAGGGCATCGGCGAAAAGCGGCTGGCGATGATCCGCAAGGCCTGGGAGGAGCAGCGGGAGATCCGGGCCGTTCTGCTCTTCCTCCAGTCCCATGGAGTCAGCGGCGCCTATGCGTCACGGATTTTCCGTCAGTACGGCCATGCCGCCGTTTCAATCCTTCAGAAGAACCCCTATCGCCTGGCCACGGACATCTTCGGGATCGGCTTTCTCACCGCCGACCGGATCGCAGAGAAGATGGGCTTTGCGCGCGATTCGCGGCTTCGGGCGGAAGCGGGGATTCTCTTTGTCCTTCATGAACTGGCCGAGGAAGGTCACGTCCTCTATCCCGCTGAACCGCTGATACGAAAGTGCAGGGAAATCCTGGAGATAGATCCGGAGATCATCGCCGCGGCCCTGGATGCGGCGGCAGAGCAGCGGCAGATCGTCATCGAGGACGGAGCGGCTTTTCCCGGGGCCCCGCCGGAGATTTGCAGGGATCGGATCGTTTATCTGGCCGGGTATCACCTGGCGGAAACACAGGCCGCTTCGCGGCTGAAAACGCTGCTGCAGACCCCCTCGACGCTCCGGGCCATCGATGCCGGGCCGGCGCTGACCTCCGTGCCGGAAAAAGGCTCTCCCCGGCTGACGGAACATCAGCTCGAAGCGGTCAGCGCCGCCGTGTCGCACAAGGCGACGGTCATCACCGGCGGGCCGGGAACGGGGAAGACGACGATCATCAACGC
Organism: Syntrophus sp. PtaU1.Bin005; assembly: GCA_002067745.1. GTDB lineage: Bacteria > Desulfobacterota > Syntrophia > Syntrophales > Syntrophaceae > Syntrophus > Syntrophus buswellii. The sequence goes on along the minus strand of MVRU01000122.1, from coordinate 2,963 downwards.
CATCCTCCGCATTTTCGCCGCCTGCGGGGCGAAGATCCTGCTGGCGGCTCCCACGGGCCGTGCCGCCAAGAGGATGAGCGAGGCGACGGGCCGGGAGGCGAAAACGATCCATCGCCTGCTGGAATACAGCCCGCAGAAGAGGGGCTTTTCAAGGGACGAGACGTCACCCCTGGACTGCCAGGTGCTCATCGTGGATGAAGCCTCCATGGTCGACCTGATCCTGATGCACCATCTCCTGAAGGCCCTTCCTCCGTCGGCGGTCTTTATCCTGGTGGGGGATGGAGACCAGCTGCCTTCCGTGGGGGCGGGGAGCGTCCTGACGGACGTCATGAGATCGGGCCGCGTGCCGGTGGCCGAACTTCAGGAGATCTTCCGCCAGGCCCGGGAAAGCTCGATTGTCCTCAATGCGCACCGGATCAATCGGGGGGAGTCCCCCCGCCTTCAATCTTCCCGGGGGCTGCTGGGCGATTTCTATTTCGTCGAGCAGGAGGATCCGGAAAGAGTGGTCGATCTCATTGTCCGCCTCGTGTCGGAACGCATTCCCCAGCGTTTCGGTCTGGATCCCCTGGAGGACATCCAGGTGCTCACCCCGATGCGCAAAGGGCTGGCAGGCGCCGCAAATCTCAACAGCGTCCTGCAGAAGGCGCTCAACCCAGGAGGGGAAGAGCTCCAGCGGGGCGGGAGGCTTTACCGTGAAGGGGACAAGGTGATGCAGATACGCAACAACTACGACCGGGAGGTTTTCAACGGCGATATCGGCCGGATCAGCCGCCTGGACAATGAGCTGCAGGAGGCTACCCTGACTTTTGACGGGCGAGAGGTCATCTACGATTACGGGGATCTGGAGGAGATCGTCCTGTCCTATGCCGTATCGGTGCACAAGTCCCAGGGAGCGGAGTATCCCGCCGTGGTGCTGCCTCTGCTCATGCAGCATTACATGCTCCTCCAGCGGAACCTTCTCTATACGGCGGTGACGCGGGGGAAAAAACTCGTTGTCATCGTGGGAACGAAAAAAGCGCTGGCCATCGCCGTTCGCAACAACAAAACCCAGAGGCGCTTTTCCCTCCTGGGCCAACGCCTGCAGACGGCCTGAAGGGCGATGGCATCAACCTGCAGGCCGGGACCGTAGCTCGGAAGCGGAGTTCCGCCCCAACACTTGACATGTGTGTCCGGATCGGTTAGCTCTATAAAGAATCGGGCCATGCCGAAATTCACATAGAGACTGCCGGGACGCCATTCCCGGGGCAAACGCCGTTTCTGCGCCGGAAAGCCTGGCAACGGCCCGTTAACGCCGGTCTTCAACAATTAAGGAGGTAAAAAGCATGTACGAAAGTCAAGCCGACAAGACAAGGGAGGCGATCCGCACCATAAAGAAAAATGTGCCGCCGGCCTGGTTGGCGATTGTGTTGATTATCCTGTTCATCCTCGTATTTTTCCGGCCCTGGACCCAGGTCGGTCCCGGGCAGAGAGGGGTTGTTCTGAACTTCGGCGCCGTGCAGAAGAGTGTCCTGAACGAAGGGCTCCATCCCAGGATACCGGTGATGCAGGAGATCGTGCTGGTGGATGTCAAGGTTCAAAAGGCTGAGACGGAGGCTGCGGCCGCCTCGAAAGACCTTCAGGATGTCACTTCCCGGGTGGCCTTGAATTACCATATCGTTCCAGAGAAGGCCAATATTGTCTATCAGAAGCTGGGGGTACAGTTCAAGGAGCGCATCATCGACCCCGCCATCCAGGAGGTGGTCAAGGCCGTGACGGCAAATTATACGGCGGAAGAGCTTATCACCAAGAGGCCGTCCGTCAGCGAAGCGATGAGGCTGGCTTTAACGGAAAGGCTGATGGCCAACAACATTGCCGTTGACGCCTTTTCTATCGTGGTGTTCAGCTTTTCGCCGGTGTTCACCGAGGCCATTGAAGCCAAGCAGACGGCGGAGCAGCTCGCGTTGAAAGCGAGAAGGGATCTTGACAGGATAAAAATCGAGGCGGAGCAGAAGATCACCGCGGCCACGGCGGAAGCGGAGTCACTGAAATTGCAGAAGGCGAACATCTCCCCGGACCTGATAGAGCTGCGGAGAATCGAAGCCAACATGAAGGCGATCGAAAAGTGGAACGGAATACTTCCCCAGGTAACGGGCAGCGGAGCGATTCCGATGATCGGGCTGGCCGATATTTCCAAAAAGAAAGAATAATGAAGGCTCTACCTGCTTTTGTGGGCAACCCGTGGCGGGTCTCAAGGGGCTTTGACGATGCGCTTTTTCTCGTTCTCCGTTCAGGAAAAAAGCAGGGGAAGGTGAACGGATCACGGGATCCGTTCACCTTCCCCTGATGTCCTGCGGCTGAGATGCACCACCATCATTTCCCTGTGGAGAACGAGGAATGCGGGATGCCGGCATCGAGATCAGAGGGCGATTCCCCTACATCTTCGGAATTTTGCCTTCCGCATGTCTGCCGGGCATTCCAGGAATTGACATCTTTGTATACCCTTCGGGCACTTCGAAAAGGCTGTCCGGCTGCTTGCCGATGTTGATGTCCCGGTATTCCATGGACCAGCTGCCGTCCACTGCGGCGGTCTTCACGGGGAAGTTGATGTCCGTCGCCCACCACATGTGGGTTGTCACGGTTTCGTTGCCGACCTTTGCGGTCACTTCGTATTTTGTTGAGGGATGGCCGCCGATCGTTTCACTGCCGACCGCCTTTCGGCTGACTTCCCCCTTGACCTCAAGATCGGCCGCTTTACTCTGTTCCTCCGTTACGCCCTGCATCTCCATGAATACGCTTTGCGGTTTGATGATCGTCCAGACCTTGTTGAGGTCCTTTCTCACGATGGTGGATGTGCCCGTCGATTCATCATCGGAACGGTATTTGTCCGGCTTCATGTAGACTTTCATCGACATGGTCCGGCCGGCGGCGGTGCTCACCACCGTTGCCGACAATTCCTGAGCGGCGGCGGCTTTCATCTCCTTTTC
>MVRU01000121.1 GCA_002067745.1 Syntrophus sp. PtaU1.Bin005 | reverse complement strand
AGGGTCCAGGGAACTTCTTCTACCGAGAGAAGTTCCAGCACTTCAACCGCGTTGGGATGGCCACCTCCGGACATGAGGGACCGCAGGATATCCGGGCTTGATCCCCGATGTCCTGAGCGCTGTGAGTGCCCTCCCAGCCAGGACTCCACGGGAGTGGCACCGGCATTCCAGTCGTAGGGGGTCGACAGGACGGCACTTCCACCCGGCTTCAGAATCCTGCCCATCTCCGCCAGGCAGTCATAGGGTGACCAGACGCAGTCCAAAACATTGAGGCTGATCCCGGCGGAAAAGGTCCGGTCGGCAAAAGGCAGGGCCGTCGCATCGCAGACCCAGAAATCAACCTGCTCCGCCCTTTCGAAGGCGGCCGGGAACCGCCGGCGCTCATAGACAATGCCGCCCCGGCGCCTGGGGTAGCAAATGCATCCGCTTTCGAGAATGGTCGCCGCTGTCTTCAGCATGCCGAAGTTCAAATCCATCCCGAGGACGATGTCATCGACCTGTTCTGCGAGTTCGAAACTCGTCCGGCCCACCGCGCAGCCGATATCGATGACCGGTCCCTCTGCCCGTCGCTCCGCGAGCGAAAACCCCCGCTGGAACAGTCTCCGGATCGAACCGGGCGGGACGGGGCTTTGCTTCCCTTCGCCGGGGTCCAGATCCCCGTAGTGATCGAATACGTAAGTGCTGAGGTGCTGGCGCCTGGAATCAAAGGCCGATCCCGGACCGAAGCAGTCTCCCAGGAGGCTTTCCATCGGTTCGGTCAGATCGTCCCGGCAGAGGACCGGCAGGAAATTCTGGGAAACGTAGGCCCTCAGGTTGGCCAGCAGGATGGGGATGCCGTCCAGGACCGGGTATTCACTGAGGCAGCCGGGGTTTGAACAGACGAGGATCCCTTCCCGAATTGACCCGTTTCCCTCCCTGAGGACCGATCCGATCTTCAGAGCAGATTCGTGTCCGGCTGCTCTGCACACCGGGCATAACGGCTGAAGAATCTCAAAATGGCGCAGTTTAATGGGGCTACCCTCCAATCATCACCGTCGGGCATCCGGGCGGAAGAATTTTTCCCGTGGGGCTTGGAATCGGAGCGACACAGGTCGGATGGGCCGTCTGATCATTGACCCGCGCAGCGGGCAAACCCCCGATCATGACGGTTGCAGATCCCTTGACCACGATCCCGGGCCCTCCGGGGATGCATCCTGGAAGGGTGCAGGGCGTGGTTATGCTTGTCAGCCTTGCGGCGGGCTGATTGCCGATGAGCACGGTGGGCATGCCGGTTATGATGGTCAGCGGAAGCGCCGGATGCGGAACAGGCGTCGGGACGGGCGCCGGCGGATGGATGGGGGCGTGGCAGTGGGGCGCATCCTGCAGGACCATGTCACCCACGCGGGCTGCGGACGGCATGCTCTCTCCTCCTTGATCTTCGTAATTCCATGCGTTTCCTGCTCAGTTCAGATGAATGATCTTTCCTTCGACACGGAGGTCGTCATCGCAATGAAGATCCATCGTCTTCGCAGCTTCTATTTTCAGCGCCCCTTCGCTCCTGAGCACCGCTTCCTCTTGCGCATGAAGGTTTATTGTTCCGGCTTCCAGGGTAATGGACCGGGTCGATTCGAGCTTCAGTTGAGCCCCCCGGAGGGTAAAAACGGGGCCCGCATCGGTCATGCGGACCGTCAGAGAGATTTCTCCCCCCGGTTCCACGATGGAGATGAGTTCCTCCGCTTCACCGCCATGAACGACGATCTGGCGCCCGGAGCGGAGCGGAATCCGCTCTGTGGCATCCTGAGAGACATCTTCCAGGGGCTTGGGCTTCACAATGACCACGGTGTCTTTTACGCTCACGATCCGGCTCCCCTTTCAAGGCGATCGAAGAAACGATCAGGTTTTGGCGCCGTCTATGACGAGAGTCAGCCTGTTTCGGTTATCCTCCCGCCGATAGCGGACATCATCCATCAACTGCTTGACGAGAAAAATCCCCAGCCCCCCGATTCGCCGTTCCTCCATATCGGCCGATACATCCGGATCGGGAACGGAAAAAATATCAAAGGGAACTCCGGAATCCACGACCTCGATCACAAGGCCCCGCTCAGGACAACATGTGCAGGTGATCTCGATGCTGCCTGTCGAATCATCATCCCTGTATGCATACTTGATAATGTTTACAAGGACTTCCTCCATGGCCAGTTCGAGTGTCCGGATTTTTTCCGGAGAAAATCCCTGTTTTCCGGCGAAGGAAGTCACGAAACCCATCAGCGCATAGAGGGATTCCATTGTTCCCGGCAATGTGATCGTTGAGGGCATGGTCATCCATTTGACCTATTTCAATGCATCTTCCCGGGTATCCAATATTTTGAACATCGTGGCGAATCCGGAAATTTGAAAGATATCCCTGACGGTTCCCCTCAGTCCGGAGAAGATCATCTTGCCCCCTCCGGGCTTCAATTTTTGCGCCGTAGCCAGAATGCTTCGCAGCCCTGCACTGCTAATATAATCAAGTCCGATGAAGTTGAGAAGAAAATTCTTTTCACCCCGGGCCACCTGCTCCGCAAGCGCCTTTTCGAATTCCGGTGCCGTAACGGCATCGATTCTGCCCGTGACGGATACAACGACCCAGCCTTTTTCTTTTTCTGACGCAATTTCCATGAAGATCACCCATTTTGTTCCAGGCTTCGATCCTCTATTGTCAGGGACAAGTCATGAGAAGTCAATTCCCTTCAATAGGGACCGCTATCCCCTGTGGTGGAGATACCAGGAAAGCTGGCGGCAGATTCCCCGGATAATCCGGACCTCCCTGGCGGAAAGGCGCATCCGGGAAAAGAGCCGCCTGATGTGCATCATCCAGTATTCGGGGTTTTCCGGGTTCAGAAAGCCGATTTCCTGCAAAAGGGCGCCGATGTGCCCGTACATTCCCTCGGTTTCCCGGGAAGAGGCCATTTTCGGGGTGAACCGCTCTGGAACCCCTATTTCCGCCATCGAAATTTCATAGCAGAGGATCATGACCGCATGAGACAGGTTGAGCGAGCGGAACCGCTCCGAGGTGGGGATGGAGACAACACTCTGGCAGTACCGCAGGTCCTCATTGGTCAACCCCGTATCCTCCGGGCCGAACAAAAGAGCCACGTCATTTTTTCTCGATAGTTCAACCACCTGCTCCGCCATATCCCTGGGCGACATCACCGGCCCCCGGGCAAGGCCCAGCCGGGCGGTCGTTCCGACGACATAGTGAAATCCGGCAAGGGCTTCCCCCAGGTCCCGGCAATAGACGATGGAATCGACTACATCTGCAGCCAGATGGGTGGACATCTGACGGATTTCCTCCTGCGGGTAATCCCGGTCACTCACCACCATCAGCCTCTCCACTCCCATGTTCTTGGCGCAGCGCGCCGCCGAGCCTATGTTTCCTGCATATTTCGGACGGTTTAAAACAACCGCGATATGCTCCTTATCCGCCGTTAACCGCATGCCCTGCAACACCTTCTCTTCTCTCTTCGTCCCTTGTTGACAGACCTTTTCCAATCGCATAGAAAGGAAGCGAATATGTAATCCTTTTTCACCCAAAAGAAAAGTTTTGAAATAAACCTTTGCCAACGATCCGCCTTCTTTTTATCCTGTCGACATGTTCGGGCCGTATCGTGCCGTCCGATCAATCCGGGTAGAGGAACTTTTTATTGGAACATTCATCGTCTTGCGACTTCAATACCGCCGGATCCGGGGGATTGACAAAACGCTTCAAAGAGTCGGCTGCCGGGCTGGGTGTCGTTCTCACTGATGAGCAGCTGCAGAATTTCCAGCGGTATTATCAGGAACTGGACCTGTGGAACTCCCGTTTCAACCTGGTGGCTTCCACGGAATCTGCGGAGGAAGTCTTTGTCAAACATTTCCTGGATTCCCTGACCCTGGTCCCCTTTCTCCCCCTTCCCGACGGACGCCTTCTGGATATCGGAACGGGTGGGGGATTTCCGGGGATTCCCTTGAAGATTGCCCTCCCCGGTCTGAAGGTCACCCTGCTGGAGGCCTCCCGAAAAAAGGTGTCCTTCCTCAAATCCCTCTGCCGGACCCTGAAGCTGGAGGGAATGTCCATCCTCCAGGAACGTCTTGAAAGCCTGCTGAAAGAGGAGTCATCCAGGGGCTGCTTCGACACGGTGGTTTCCCGGGCCGCCCTGAAGCTTCCGCAATACCTTCAGGCGGCAGGCGTGTTGGTCTCTCCGTCCGGATTGATCTTTGCGATGAAGGGAGCCAATTACCGGACGGAACTGGATGACGTATCGGATGTCCTGACCGACTGGAACCTGGTTTTGACCGATGTGCACACCCTGACCCTTCCCCGGGGGGGCGATTTCCGGGCGATCCTGATCTTCAAAAAGTTGCAGACCCATCTCACCTTCAGGGGCCCGGCGGCTACAAGGATTTGAAATCATGTGTATTATTCATAACTTACTATAAAGATTGACGAAAATACTCCTTCTAAAATCGATTTTTTTGTGTTAACGTCTCCACCTCTTACAGGATCATAAAATATTAAAACCGGTTTTGCTCCCATGCGAAAAGTGATATCCATTGCCAATCAAAAGGGGGGAGTGGGAAAAACCACGACAGCGATCAACCTCTCAGCGACTCTGGCTTCAGCCGAAAAAAAGACCCTCCTCATCGACTGCGACGCCCAGGGAAATGCCAGCAGCGGCGTGGGCATCAACAGGGAGCAGATTTCGGAGAAAAATCTCTACTCCGCCCTGATCAACAGGGTCCCGCTGCAGGAGGTGGTTGTCCCCACCTGCATCCCCTATCTCGATGCCGTAGCCGCCACTCAGGATCTGGT
>MVRU01000120.1 GCA_002067745.1 Syntrophus sp. PtaU1.Bin005 | reverse complement strand
GCCAAGGGAAATATCGGCCCCGCCTATGTCGGCGCCTTCTACGCCTATGTCTCCGGTGACGATCCCGACTCCGACAAAGAGATCGAAGGATCCAACTTCTTCGGTGCCAGCGGTTACCGCTCCGGTCTGCCCACCGGCGGCGCCAGCTTCGATCCCTGCCTGATTCTCTGGAATTCAGTAAATAACAAGTGGCTTGGAAAAAGCTCATCCAGCGCTACGAGTTTGGGTACCGATCATGAGACCGGCGCGGTCATGGAAAATGCCCACCTGTTCCAGATTTATGGCGGTTTCAAACCGATCCCCAAACTGGACGTCAAGGCCAGACTGAGCTATGCCTTTGCCGACGAGAAGCCGGACAATTACGATGATGACGAATACGGAACGGAATTCGACCTCACTGCCGCGTACAAGATTTACGACAACCTGACCTATACGGTCGGCTTCGGCTATCTCTGGGCCGGTGATATTTACAAGGGCGCCACGGACAACGATGTCGATGACACCTACCTGCTGATGCACAGACTGGATCTGAGCTTCTAAGCAAACGTCCTGCGCTTTTCAGCACACATGGCGAAACAGGCTGCGCCCTGAGGAATTGAGCTTCAGGGCGCAGTTTTTTAACTCTTCCGCCGATGGATAATCCGGAATACATCCGGCCAGGAAGGTCCCGGCGGCATCAGATCCAGAATCGCAAGATCCTTTCGCACGCCCGGCGAAGGGCAATGCCTTCGTAATATCCAGTATCCAAGCCGTACGCGCTTTCTAAACCAGAAGCTTCCCCGCCTTCGCGCCCGGTGTGACCCCGTAAATCTCTTCGATTTTCAAAATGGCGATCCCCTTGGACTTCAAGGGAAACCCGGCGGCATTGCCAAGCTCCTCGATCCATCTGGCCGTTTCCTCATACCGGCTACCGCTTGTTTCCAGGACGACGGACCCTTTTAACTGGTATCCTTCATGGCCTTCCCAGAAGGTCACGGCCACGTTCGGGTTTGCCTTCATGTTTTTGAGAGTTTTGTTAAAAAACTGATCCGAAATCAAAATCGTTTCATCGTCAAGAATCTTTTTGGCTCCCACCGGCACGGCATTCGGCTTTCCGTCGCTGTCCGCTGTCGCCAGCACAACCGTGGGGATTTTCTCAAACAATTCCTTCATTCTGTCCGTCATTCTTGCCATAGGGTCTCCTCCTTGAAATTTGATTCCGGCTTACTTTAAAATCAAGCCGCCTTTAATTCAATCACAAATCCCGGGTTTGCAAACGTTCAGAGGACCGACGGTATGATGTTCATTGGAAAAGGCAGGTTGAAAAAGGTCGCCTTGCGGGTTAGGTATCGGGAAAAGAAAGGAATCTTCCAATAAAGACTCTTATCAAGCCCTCTTGAAGAACAGGGACACGGTCGTTCCCTTACCGAGAATGCTGGCAATTTCCATCTTTCCCCCGTGAGACGCCATGAGATGCTTGACAATGGAGAGCCCGAGACCCGTTCCACCCAGCTCCCGCGAGCGTGCCTTGTCCACGCGGTAGAACCTCTCCCCGAGGCGGGGAATGTCCTGAGATGGGATGCCGATTCCGGTATCTTCAACCTCCAGAACCACCCAATCCTTCGCCCCGTCTTCACGGCAGAAAAGAGTGACTCTTCCCTCTTCCGGCGTGAATTTAACCGCGTTGTGAAGGACATTCATCAGCACCTGCACCGCCCGGTCCCGATCGGCGAGGATCCCGGGGACTGCCCCGGAGATGATCGTATCCAGGGCGATCTTTTTCTCTGCCGCCGAGGATTCCACCATGGGGAGCACCGTCCGTATCAGGGCATCCACGGAAAGAGGTTCAAGCTTCAGATTGGTTTCATTGAGCTCAATGCTGGAAAGCGTCAGGAGATCGTCCACAAGACGGCTCAGGCGCTCTGCATTGCCGGCAATGGTCCGGAGAAATTTTCTCGCCGTTTCCCTGTCGTCCAATGCCCCCGCCAGGAGTGTCTGGAGAAATCCGATAATGGTCGTAAGCGGCGTCCGGATTTCGTGGGTGACATTAGCCACAAAGTCCGTACGCATCTGTTCCAGTTTTTTCAGCCGTGTCACATCGTGAAAGACCAGCAGCGTTTTCTCCTCGCCGGCGGGAAGGCCCTGAATGTCTGAAATATTGACATCCACGATGTTCGGCTGCTTTCCGCTGAGTCGGATTTCCTCAAGAACGGGTTTCCGCTCCCGCCGGAATCGCTCAAGAGCCCTCTGGAGATCGGCGCTCATAAAGGCTTCCAGAATGGATCTCCCATGAATTTCGGAACTCCGGCGGTCCAGAATGGATTCAATTCCGCGGTTGGAGGATTCGATGCGGCCCTGAGAATCGAGCACAACAACTCCTTCCACCATGCTCGCCAGGGCGGCCTCCAGTTTTCCCTTTTCCTGATGGGCCAGCAGGATTTTTTCCCGGTATTCCTCGACCAGATAATTGATCGCCTCCGCCAGCTGCCCCAACTCATCGGAGGCTTTCACCAGGAGAGTTCCGGAAAGATCCCCCCGGCGAATGGCCTGGGTGTAATCCCGTATTTCCCGGATCGGCTGGAAGATCTTCCGGGTAAACACAAGGGCCAGCAGGAGGGTGGGCAGCAGGGCGAAACCGATTGTCCGGTAGAGGAACCCATACATGCGCTGCACGGAATCTTCCACTTCTCTCAGGGATCGGGACATTCGGACGTATCCCTTGATTCCCTTGTCGTTCCGGACAGCCAGAGCCACATACATTTCATCGTCCCGCAGCGTGGAGCTGCGCCGGACCGATTTGCCGGATCCCCTCAGCCGGGCTTCCTCAACTTCGGGGCGGTTCAAATGAATCTCCATTTGAGAGACATCCCCCCGGGAATCCGCCAGGACGCCTCCACCGGCGTCAATGATCGTCACCCTGGCTCCGGCTTCCTGTGCCAGAAGACGAATGTTGCTCCTGATCTCGTCAAAAGGATGCAGTGATACGAGACGTGCCGTATGAAGAAGGCCTTCCTCGATCTGCTTCGTCTCAATGAGACGTATCTGCCGGGAGAAAAGCACGGCGACAATGGCGGCCACCAGGAGGATCACCGCACAGTAGCTGATCAGGATCCGGATAAAAAGCCGCTTCTTCACGCCATCCGCCCTTTCGGTTCCAAAGAATCATTGTGCCGGACGCTTTTTCCTGTCACCAGATAGATGACCATGTCCGCAATCCCCTCGGCATGATCCGAAATCCGCTCCAGGTTCTTGGCGATCTGCATGATGAGTAGAGCGGTCCGGATCGTTCTGGGGTCCTGTATCATGAATGTCAGGAGTTCACGGAACACCTGCTCATTCAAATTGTCGACGGTTTCATCCTCCCTGCGGACCTGATCCGCCAGATCCACGTCCTCCCGAATCAGGGAGTCCAGGCTCTGACGGATCATTTTCTGGGTGATTTCCGCCATTCGGGGAATGTCGACATAGGGCTTCAACTGAGGCTCTTCATTAAGAAGAAGGACCTTCTCGGCAATGTTGACCGCCATGTCTCCGATCCGTTCCAGATGTCCGTTGATTTTGATGGCCGTGGCGATGAAGCGCAGGTCCCGCGCTGCCGGCTGCCGCAGGGCCAGAATCCGGATGCACCGGTCTTCATTCTCCGAATCGAGCTGATCAATGGCGGCGTCGTCTGCAATGACCCTTCTGGCCAGTTCCGAATTTCTCTCCACGAGCGCCTGCAGAGCGTTCTTTATGGCGTTCTCGGCCAGCCCCCCCAGATAAAGCAATCCATCCTTCAGTTCCTGAAGCTCCTTTTCGTAGTGGGTGCTTGTATGCCGCCTGTCTCCCATGATGTATACCTCGTGATATTAAAAAGATGTCCTTTCTTGGTGTCCTTATCCAAACCGGCCCGTGATGTAGTCTTCCGTCTGCTTCTCTTCCGGGTTCGTGAAGATCTTTTCCGTGGAATTGAATTCAATCAGCCTTCCCAGATAAAAAAATCCCGTTTTCCCTGATACCCGGGCAGCCTGCTGCATGTTATGGGTTACGATGATGATCGTGTAGTTTTCTTTGAGTTCATCGATGAGTTCTTCGATCTTCGCTGTGGATATGGGATCCAGAGCGGACGTCGGCTCGTCCATGAGAACTACGTCTGGTTTCATGGCCAGAGCCCTTGCAATGCACAGGCGCTGCTGCTGACCACCGGAGAGGGTCATCGCCGAGCGGTTCAGGATGTCCTTGACCTCTTCCCACAGGACCGCCTGCCTGAGGCTCGCCTCCACCAGATCTTCGAGATCCCTTTTTTTCCTAACACCATGAAGTTTGGGTCCATAGGTGATGTTGTCAAAGATGCTTTTCGGGAACGGATTCGGCTTTTGAAAGACCATGCCGATCCGACGACGAACCTCCACCGGGTCTACATCGGCGGCGTAGATATTCCTGTCTTCAAAGATTACCTGACCCACCAGGCGAGCGCCATCGATAAGATCATTCATTCGGTTGAGCAGCCTGAGCAGCGTGGATTTTCCGCAACCTGACGGACCGATGAGGGCCGTGACCTCATTTTTTTCAAAATTCATGGTAATGTCCGTCAGGGCTTGAAACGTACCGTAATAGAAATCGACATCCACGACATCAATAATAGAGTTATTTTTCAAATTTACCACCTCTTCCTTTTTCGCATCCGGCTGCGGATCACAATGGCAATCAGGTCGATTCCCAAAACCAGGGCAACCAGCACGAGAACGGTTCCAAACTGGAGGGGACGGGTTTCTTCAATCCGTGTGCCTGCCGTGGCCAGAACATAGATGTGATAGGGCAAGGCCATGACTTCGTCGAAAATCGACGAGGGGAGCTTCGCCGTAAAAAAAGCTGCTGCCGTGAACATGATCGGCGCCGTTTCTCCGGCGGCACGCCCGATGCCCAGAATGGAGCCGGTCAGAATGCCCGGCATGGCGTTGGGCAGAACGATACGGGAAATGGTGCGCCACTTTGAAACGCCCAATGCCAGGGATGCCTCGCGGAAGGTCTGGGGAACGGCCTTCATG
>MVRU01000119.1 GCA_002067745.1 Syntrophus sp. PtaU1.Bin005 | reverse complement strand
GCCATGGGTGGCATAGCCGGTACGAAAGATGTTTTTTTCAAAAAAGGATTTTAGTCGGGATGAAGAATGACCAGGTAGCTTCAGGGGTTCCCCTGTACACATCAGAAAATGACGCGTATATTGGCCGCCAACCTGTGCGAAATAGGCAGCGTTCCGGATCAATTCCGTATCGGAAAGAATGAGTTTTTCGTAAAATGCCAGTTCCAGTTCATAGAGATCGTTCAAATTTGGAATCAGATGGAATTCCGGAGGAAACAACCTATGAGTAAGATCTTGGCTGAGTGCGGCAACAACCGTTTTTGAGTTTGTTTCGAACTCCATCATTCTTCAACAAAATCTTCTGATTTATGCGGACTCAAGCTCATCGTTTGCAATCGCTCGATGATGACGTCGCAGCTTTCCATGTCCGTGCCGATCCAATGACGTCTAAGTCGCTCACACACATCATAGGTCGTTCCGCTGCCGCCAAACGGGTCAAGCACCAGATCACACTCACGGGTGGACATCTGGACAACACGCTCCAGAATCTTGGTCGATAATTGATTCAAGGTCCTTTTGCGGCTTTTGAATTTCCAGTGACGGACAGGGGTAATATCATTCCACACATCGGTCAGATTCACCCCGTTTGGATTCATGGCGTCCCGGTGCCCTCCATAGTCTTTAAGCTCCTGACCACAGTGGCGGCATTTTTCAATCGGAGTACGAATTCGTCGAAAAGTCTTTGCTTTTCCCTTTGTGAAATACAGCAAGCTGTAATGTGATGGATAAAGTCTGCCGGGTATAGGCAGAGAAAGCTTGAGATTGATTGCGATCCAGTGCCGAAACATCATTCCTGATTTTGCCAGATAACTTCCCAAGTGAATGTTCCAACTGGGAAGATTATAAACAAAAAGCGATCCTCCCGGTTTTAAGATTCTGATGCAGTGGGTAAGCCATGTCTGGCACCAAGATATATAATCATTGTCGGAACGGCGGTCGTTTACTAGATTGCCATATTTTTTTGATAGATTGAAAGGAGGGTCCGCAAATACGGTATCGATAGAACAATCATTGATGTACGGTAGAATATCAAGACAGTCTCCTTCATAAAGAATACCGTACTGGCTTGAGAAGACCGGATCTTTGTTTATAGCCGGATTAACTATGGATATTGGCATCAACAATTCGGGTTTATTGAGTAATGGAAGAGACATAAGTTTAATATTTTCACCTTATCACTTTGGAAGGGAGATCTGTTTTTCCACGGAAATTCATAGCTCCAGTTAGAAAGCATTGGAGATTCCCGGATACGATCAAAAGATATTTTGCAAGCGGTAAATGTCATTGATCTCTGTGGTTGAGTAATCTTTGATCAATGTGATGATCCGAATTATAGGGAGGGCATATGTCTGTGTCAAGGTCCATTCCGCGGAATTCCGGAATTCTGCGGACACCCTACCGATGATATATAAACAACCGTTCCCTCCTGATCCAGATACTGTATCCGTTCCTGAGAGAACGACGTTCTGATGATGTACCGGTCCAGGCTTTCCATGGACGTATCGTCATCCGGAGAAATACGGTTTCCGCTGAAGACGTTAAAGCGCCTATGCTTTCATCCCGATAGTACCCGCACCATCACTTCGGTAATCTTACTCCTGGAAAGAAGCATCATGAGCACCTTGTTCCGAAAGATGGCCTCCTGCTTTTGCAGTTCCAAAGGCGGGAAGACTCGGGACATGCCCTTGCCGCCGTAGAAACAGCCATCCTTCACGAAGATGTGGCGGGGAGGAAAGGTGCTCGCAACGGCCCGTTGGCAGGGTTCGGGCGGTCAAGCCGGCCGGGTGCCAGTTGTCACCTTTGACGATTCGAACCCTTTTGGGATGCGTTCTCTGACGACGGGACTGCGGTAGAGCCCGTCGAGTTTTCAGGCATCAGCACCGCCCCGGCGGGTTCGGAGGCGTTTGGAATGATCTCCTTCGGAGTTGCACCCGGTTTCAGCTCCAGGATCCAGAGATGTGAGGAAGCCTTTTCGCTCCAGCGGTTGACCCAGCGTTCAAAAACGATTGCCGTCCCGCCGCGGACAAAAACGGGGTTGGCCCCGGTCGTTACATCGACCAGCCTACCCGTTTTCCGGTCAACCAGGTGGATTGTGTCCTCCGAGCCTTCCGATGTTGCAGGCGAATAGCAGAGCACCGTCTGCCCGTCGGGGGCGAGGCTCGGGCGCCAGTAAGGAGTCAAGTCCTCGGCTTTGGGAGGGAACCGGAACAGGGTCTTCCCCTTCAGATCCGATAGGGCAAAACCGCCCGAGACGTCGCTTCCGCTTTCCTGCCAGAGGATCAGCCGCCCGTCCGGTGAAAAGGACGGGTTGCTGTAGATGTATCCCACATCGAGCATCGTCCCCGGATGGCGCAGCACGTTCAGGGTGCTTCCCGTCTTGAGGTCGGCGATGCTGACCGACATGGTGGCGTAGATCCGGGCCTCATCCTTGATTCCATCTTTCCGGACTTCCGAGAGACCCACGAAGACCAGGCTCTTCCCATCAGAAGAAAATCCCGGATGCTCTGCCGCGAGAATCCCGTCGAATTTCATTCTGCGAGGCTTTCCTTCTAGGTTTTCCCTCTTCTGCCGATTATTTCATTGAGAAGTATGCCAGGGAAATCGGAAAAGAAATTGTCCAGATTTCCAACGCGGCGATCGACCTCCTCATGGTCCTACGCCTTGCCGAGCAATGTCCGGGAACTGGAGAACTGCATCGAACGGGCGATTCTCTTGAGCACGGACGGAGTCATTCAAAACTATCATCTTTCCCCACGCCTCCAGTGGGAGGAGATTTCGCAGAGCACGAAATGCAGGGGGGCCTTTGAGGCAATGATCGCGGCCTATGAGCAGGAAATCCTTCTGGAAAAACTCAAACGGTGCTGCGGGAACATTCGTCCAAACAAAACTTTCCTGTCGCTGAAGCATAAATATTCAGACTATAGTCTGTGGATTTATAGTTTCCCTTCCGCCATGATGCACCAATGCAAGCAATTGAAAGATCAACAACTGCAGAGGAAGAGCCTTTAGCGAAGGCATTTGGCATTGCATTGCATTGCCTTCGTCAAGATTGCGGATTGTCCCAGGAGGATCTTGGTTTCAAAAGCGGCTATCATCGTACCTACATCAGTCTTCTTGAAAGAGGGAAGAAAAGCCCCTCGTTACAGACCATCTTCAGGTTGTCGGAAGCACTCAACATCGATCCATCCGAACTCATCAAACAGGTTCAGTCCAGAAATGATGAATTCATCAAGGCCCTAAAGGCTGGTGATGATTAGATTATGAAGATCGTACAGATTGAGCGAATCATTGATGCGGGAACTTTTTCACAGTCGGAGGAATGGCAATCTATTGAATTACAGATTTTTCAAGCAATACAATCCATTGAATGGCCACCGGGCTCAGGATCATTCACCCTATTTAATGAACCGGGGAAGAAACGCGGGCAGGGGAGCGGCGTTAAACCTATAAAGAAGGCCTGCATGCAGAAGTTGCAATCCTTTGGATGGCAATTGGAAACGCCCGTTGAGATAGCGACCGTCATAAGGCCGGGACCTATGGATGCCACTTGCCGCGTAAGAGACCGCCTTTTCTGCGTGGAGTGGGAGACAGGAAATATTTCTTCAAGTCACCGATCAGTTAACAAAATGGCCTTGGGAATCATGAAAAAAATCCTGATTGGTGGCGCCCTTATATTACCCACCCGTGAAATGTATAAATTCCTGACTGACCGTATTGGCAACTTCCGGGAACTTGCGCCTTATTTCCCGTTGTGGAAAGCTATGAACATCGAGGAAGGACTGCTTCTCATCATCGCCATAGAACATGATTCGACCAGTGACAGGGTACCGAAGATTCAAAAGGGAACGGATGGGCGTGCCCTTCAGTAACGGATTTTCTGCAATATCAATATAAACTCGCGGCGCATGGTGTTTGAGATGCCGGTGATGGGCCGGCTCATCACCTTAATGGGTTTAAATCCGAAGTCTGTGCTCATGTCGATCAATATCTCGTGCAACCCTTTCACCTCATCAGCGGGAATGCCTAACACCTTCCCTAACTGATTATTATTCGTTCCGGTGACAATTGTACAAAAGCGACCAGAACGTAATACGCGTGAACATTCCGATAGGACCTTGCCCATATCCTCCAGATAAAACTTATATTTTTCGGACAAAGTGCGACCTCGGAGTCCGATCATCCTATCACGAAGGATACCGCTATCAACCCCCATGAAGTTCAAGTGGAAGGAATCATTGGCCAGATAATCGATGGCAAAGCTGTAAGGCGGTGAAAAAATGATTCCCTCGATGCTGTGATCATCCAGATTTAACCTTCTTGCATCTCCCTCCAGGACCTCCGCTGGTGCAAGTTCCATTTCCAGGTCGACCGACACTCTCTGAATTTTTTCCGCAGCAAAGAGATAACGATCCAGGATGGATTTGAATTGATCAAGGGGCGTTTTTCGGGAACTTCTCTCCGCGTACCCTGCACTGTCAAGATAGCTGAGCAAGAGGAAATTGTAGGTATTTAGGGTATCCTTCTCATTTGCTGTTAATGTCTTAGGGCCTTTCGATGTGGCATATTTCGCCGTTTCTTCCATAACATTCATGAAGTCTTGGCGAGTCTGTTTTGGATGCCTGGCTGGAGGGGACGGTTGGCCAACTCTTTTTTGAAAGTAGGTAAAAACCTCCTCATGATTTTTCATGGCATTTCTTGCCCGTAGCAAAGACATGCTTAGGGCATCGAGTTTTGTTCGAGTCATGAAACGACAAAAAGGACTGGCATCAATACCAACGGACCGAATGCCCATCAGACTCGCCTCAACCAGAACCGTTCCCGAACCCATCATGGGATCTAGCACCGTATCCCCTGATTTCAGACCCATGACATTCATCAGTCCTTTGATCAGCTGGGGATGAAATTTCCCTCGATAAGGAAAAAGGCCATGGGTGGCATAGCCGGTACGAAAGATGTTTTTTTCAAAAAAGGATTTTAGTCGGGATGAAGAATGACCAGG
>MVRU01000118.1 GCA_002067745.1 Syntrophus sp. PtaU1.Bin005 | reverse complement strand
TTGGAGTGTCTCCGCTGCGGTCTGCTGTGCAACGACAGCCTGATTGTGGAAAAGGACGAACGATGGACCGTTCAGGGGGACCCCACCGAGGGCGCTCTTCTGGTTGCGGCTGCCAAGGGAGGGCTTTCGGACCGGGAGGAAACGGAAGCGCGGCCGCGCCTCGATACGATTCCCTTCGAGTCTCAGCACCAGTACATGGCCACCCTGCACACCGTTCCCGAGGGCGGACTGGTTGTGTATGCCAAAGGTTCCGTGGAGGCGATGCTGGAGCGGTGCTCTTTGGCCCTGTCGCCCGACGGAGAGCAGGTGAAGCTCGATGCCGACGGAATTCTCGGGGCCGTGGACGCCATGGCCGCCAAGGGGCTGCGTGTCCTGGCCTTTGCCCGGATGGGCCTGCCTGAAGGCAGGAAAACGATCTCCCATGAGGATGTGGCGTCCGGCATGACCTTCCTGGGTCTGCAGGGCATGATCGACCCGCCCAGGGCCGAGGCGATAGAGGCGGTCAGGAACTGCCACAGTGCCGGCATAAACGTCAAGATGATCACCGGCGACCACGCCGTTACGGCCTCGGCCATTGCACGCCAGATCGGGCTCGTTCGTGGGGAAAAGGCCCTGACCGGGCGGGAACTGGCCGAGATGAGCGATTCGAAACTCCTGGAAACCGTTGAGGAGGTTTCCGTGTATGCCCGTGTTGCGCCGGAGCAGAAGCTGCGCCTCGTGGAGGCCCTCCAGACCCGCGGCCACATCGTGGCCATGACCGGCGACGGAGTTAACGACGCCCCCGCGCTGAAGCGCGCCGACATCGGCGTGGCCATGGGAATCACCGGCACCGATGTCGCCAAGGAAGCGGCGGACATGGTGCTTACGGACGACAACTTCGCCTCCATCGAGGCCGCCGTGGAGGAGGGGCGCGGGACGTTCGACAATCTCACGAAATTCCTCGTCTGGACCCTGCCGACCAATGTCGGTGAAGGCCTGGTGATTCTGACCTCAGTGTTCCTGGGAACCATGCTGCCCATCGTGGCCGTGCAGATCTTGTGGATCAACATGACGACGGCCGTGCTCCTCGGCCTGATGCTCGTTTTCGAGCCCAAGGAGCCTGACATCATGGGCCGCCCGCCCCGAATGCCCGATGAGCCGATCCTGACCCCGGTGCTTGTGCGCCGGATGCTTCTCGTGGGGGTGCTGCTGGTGCTGGGGTCCTTCGGGCTGTTCAAGTGGGAGCTGATGAAGAACGGGGCGACCCTTGAGGAGGCGCGGACGGTGGCCGTCAATCTCTTTGTTCTGGCAGAGCTCTTTTATCTCTTTAACTGCCGCTCCCTGACGAAATCTCCTTTCGCTCTGGGCTTCTTCTCCAATCCCTGGATCTTCGCCGGTTGTTCCGCCATGATTCTTCTGCAGCTTCTTTTCACGTATGTGCCGGCGATGAACACGGCGTTCCACAGCGCGCCGATTGGGATCGATTCCTGGATCCGCCTTCTTGCGGTGGCTGTCTCGGTGATGCTCATCGTGAGCTTCGAGAAGCGTTTGCTCCAAAAGGGATAGGTGAGGCCCGGAGCCGCGCTTGGTTGCCTGCTGCCGTACTTGGGGTGCCGATAGAAGCAGACGGGCCATTGCCGGCCGGGCGGCACCAAAAGAAGCGGCCGCACGGAAAAATATGGCTAGCCTGGAACGGATCGCCGCAAGGGCATGATACCGGATGCGGCGCTTCAGTACCGGATGGCAATTCCCGTGGATGTGACTATGATAAGAAAGCTGGAATACAGGATCAACCGTTGGCTGCGTGACAGGCTTCCGGTGATCAATCATCGGGACATCGTCAAAAATATCTATGACGAGCTGGATATCACGGCCGGCTATTTCACCATCCTGACGCTGGCCAATCTCATCGCTCTCAGCGGCCTCATGATCAACAGCGCCCCGGTCATTATCGGAGCCATGCTGATTTCTCCGCTCATGGGACCCATTCTGAGCTTCGGATTCGCTTTCGTTACCGGGGATTCCCTGGTCTGGACGAAATCCCTCCGCAAGGTGGCCATCAGCGTTGTTGCCACGGTCCTCATCGCCACTCTGGCTTCCTATCTTTCCCCCCTCAGCGAAGTCACCCGGGAAATAAGCGCCCGGACCACACCCAACATCTTTGACCTGATGATCGCCTTTCTATCCGGAACGGCTGGTGCGGCGGCCATCTGCACCAAGAAGAACTATCTCACCATCGTTCCCGGAGTGGCCATCGCCACGGCCGTCATACCCCCACTGAGCGTGACGGGATTCGGTATTGGAAACGGCAATCCGACCATCGCCGCCGGCGCCTTTTTTCTTTTCTTCACCAATTTTGTCGCCATTGTACTTTCGACCTGCCTTGTCTTTTCCCTTTATGGATTCCGCCCCACGATGGCCGCCGAAGAAAACATGAAGAAATTGAAGCGCCGCCTCGTCTATCTGTCCCTGCTTCTCCTTTTGATCTCGGTCCCGCTGGTTTACACCCTTTCCCGGGGCGTTACCGAGATCAAGCTGAAACGGGATGTCGAAGCGTCTCTGAAACGACAGTTCAATCAGGAAAAGCGCTCGCGCCTGGCCACATTCCAGTTTACGGAATTGGACGACGGGGGCCTGCTGGAGATCGAGGCGGTTGTCAACGCTGTTGAATACCTCAAGGACAGGGAACTGGAGCTGGCTGAGCAGAAGGTGCGGGACAGACTGAAGAGGAAAGTGAGACTTCATGTCGAGCAGGTTAAGGTGCTGCCCCAGGGATTGGCGGAGCAGGACATCACATTAGCATCCGCTATCGTCCCCGCCAGGCCGACGAAGGAGATCCTTCAGGAGGCGAGGGAGGGGATTGTTCCCCTGATCCGGCAGGTGTCGGCCGAAGCGGAAGAGCTTATCTCCCCTTCCCGGATCACGGATTTCTCCGTGGCTTTTCAGGATAAAGCCTCCGCTTTGCTTCTGACCGTTCAGATCCGCCGCGATTACCCCCTGTCGGTTGAGGAACTGACGTGGCTGGAGAAATTTTTCAGCGCCTCCTTGAATATGCCGGTTCGCCTCCGAGTGGAGACGGTGCCCTTTGTCCCCGTGCTGTTTTTTAATCCGGGATCCACAGCGCTGACGGAGGCGATGAAAAAGGAGCTGGAGCCCCTTCGGGATGCCTATGCGAGAAACGACCGCATTCTCATTTCCCTGGAGGCCGTTGCGGAAGCGAACCTGCCCTACCGGGAAAGAATCCGCCTGGCCAATGAGCGGGCGGAGTCCCTCGCTTCCTTTCTCAGCGCGGAATGCCGGATCGCCCCTCTGCAGATCAGAAAAACGCTTGCCGCAAGGGCGGCCGGAAGGCCTTCGATCAAAATACTGGTTTCCACTCTGCCGGAAAGGGGGTAGGCGGAAATGAACATCCTGGTCTTTACGGATCTGGACGGGAGCCTTCTGAATCATGACGATTACTCCTTTGAAGAAGCCCGGCCGACCCTGGATCGGCTCCGGGGGGCGAAGATCCCCCTGGTTTTCGTAACCAGCAAGACGCGCCGGGAGGTGGAGCCTCTCCAGAACCGGCTGGGATTCCGGGAGCCCTTTATCGTGGAGAACGGCGGGGGAATTTTTGTTCCGAGGGGATACCGCAGCGTCTCCCTGCCCGAGGAATTCCGGGAGCAGGGGAATTTCTTCGTCCTCGCGCTGGGGTTGCCGTATGGAAGGATCCGCGGCGTATTTGCGGCGATGAAGAGCCGCTTCAAAATTACCGGATACGGCGACCTTTCTTCCCAGGAGGTGGCCGTACTTTCCGGGCTTGCCGTTGAAGAGGCGGAAAGGGCGAAGGCCCGGGAGTTTTCGGAGCCCTTTCTCCTGAAATCCGTCCCGGATCTTCCGGAGTTGGAGCGCCTGGCGGCGAGGGAAGGAATGAAGATCGTCCGCGGCGGAAGGTTTTACCATCTCATCGGCGACCGTCAGGACAAGGGGGCCGCCGTGCGCGGCGTGAGGTCCCTCTATCGGGGGATCTTCGAGATGGAGCACGTGGCCGTCGGCATCGGCGACAGTGAAAACGACCTGCCGATGCTGCAGGAAGTGGACGTTCCCGTTCTCATCCCCCATCCGGAGCGCGGCTGGCTGGAGGCTTCGCTGCCTCGACTGGTTAAGGCCCCGGACCCGGGAAGCCGGGGATGGAACGAGGCCCTGGGGAGGGTGTTGGATGAACTTGAAGCAGACAGCCCGTGAGATCTTTTCCGAGGCCCTCCGCGCGGTGCTGCCGGAGGCCATGATCCGTGAAGCCCTGAAGATCGAGGGAAACGAGCTGATTGTCGGGGATCGGCGATATGCTCCGGAGCCCGGGCGGAAGGTCTTCGTTTTCGGCAGCGGCAAGGCCTCGGTAGGCATGGCAAAAGCGGTGTCGGAAATTCTTGGAGACCGGGTCGCCGGGGGGCTGGTGGTGTCCAGTTACGAGGCGGAACTGGACCGCATTGACGTGGCTGTGGGAGCTCACCCCGTTCCCGATGCCCAAAGCGTACATGCGGCGGAAAGGCTGATGAGCGCGCTTTCCGGGCTCTCGGAGGAGGACTTTTTCATCTACCTTCTGTCCGGCGGAAGTTCCGCCCTGATTGAGAAGCCGATTTCTCCGCTGACCCTTCAGGATCTCCAGGAAATGTCGCGGATGCTTCTTGCGGCAGGCGTGCCGATCGACGAAATGAACGCGGTAAGAAAGCATCTTTCCCTGGTAAAGGGCGGCCGGTTGGGAGCGATGACGAAGGCGCGGGGGGTCGTTCTGGTGCTTTCCGATGTCATCGGCGACGACCTGGAGACCATCGGATCCGCCCCGCTGTATAAGGACCGCTCCACCATCGAGGATGTCCGCGACATCCTGGCCCGGTACGGCCTTTGGGAAAAGGCGCCCGCTGCCCTTCGGGTCCTGATGGAGCAAGGTCCCGCCGGGAAGATGGAAGAAACGCCCAAGGCGGCCAACCCCGGCATCGATCACGTTGTGGTGGGCAGCAATCGAAAAGCCCTGCGAAGGGCGAAGGAAAAAGCGCTGTCCCTGGGGCTCGAGGCCCATCTTGTGACGGACCGCCTGAAAGGAGAGGCGCGGGAGGCGGCAAAGTCCATTGTCGCCATGGGCAGGAAATT
>MVRU01000117.1 GCA_002067745.1 Syntrophus sp. PtaU1.Bin005 | reverse complement strand
GGACTTCTGGGCATCCTTCTGTGCGCTACGGTGATCTATCTCCTTTCCAGGGGGATTTTCCGGCGTGCCAGGTAATCTTCCTCCTTTCCTGCTCAGTCCGCCGCGTCCGTATCCGGCAGACTCTCCCGGAACCAAATCCGCATCCGGGGCGACATTCCTGGACAAAGGGCTAGCGGGCTGCGCCGCCCTCGTTAAAACGACCTTCGTACAGTGGGATACGGCGCGCAGGAAAGGGTTTTTCCAGAAACTGGACGCCCGGGTCAAGTTATTTTTCCTCCTTTTTTTTGTCGTTCTGATAAGCATCAAACAGAGTCTCCTTCCCGAGGTCGGCATCGCCCTTTTGATCCTGATGCTTGCCGGATTGTCCCGTCTTGACCTGTGGTCCTTCTACCGTCGGGTTTTGTTTCTGAGCTTTCTGTTCGGATTCCTCGTGGCCCTGCCCTCGTGCCTGAATGTCATTACGCCCGGCGAGATCCTCCTTCCCCTGGTCGATTTTCCAGAAGAACGCTGTTTTTTCGCCTGGTGCCTTCCGAAAACCGTCGGCATAACCCGGCAGGGACTGGAAGGCACATCGATGCTGACCCTCCGGGTCTTCAATTCTCTCTCCCTGTCCTTTCTGGTTATTTACACGACGCCCTTTTCCGAGATGATTCGTGCCCTGAAGAGCCTGAAGGTGCCGGATCTTTTTCTTCTGATTATAGCCCTTTCCTATCAGTACATTCTCATCTTCGCGAAGGTCATGGAAGATCTCCATCTCGCCAGGAAGAGCAAGCTTATCAACAATGATTCCCGTGAGGCGAGAGACTGGGTGGCGGGACGGATGGCCTTTCTTTTTCGCAGGACGAAAGGACGTTGCGAAGAGGTCTTTTCCGCCATGCTTTCTCGAGGGTTTACCGGAGAGATCAAGCTCTATGCCCCGCGAAAACTTGAGTGCGCCGATCTGGCCTGGACCGTTCTTTTGTTTTTCCCCGGAATGTTACTTCTGATTATTTAAAGATGTGTTATGGGCGATATTCTTGCCGTGAAAAATATCAGCTACCGTTACCAGGATACGATTCCAGCCCTGGTGGACGTCAGTCTCGGCATCAACGGAGGGGGAAGATACGCGGTCATTGGGGCAAACGGCTCTGGAAAGTCGACCCTCCTGCGCATCATGAGCGGCCTCCTTTACCCTGACCGGGGCACCGTAACTTTTCAGGAACGGGAAGTATCGGAAAGAACCCTGAGGAACAGGGATTTCCTTCGTTTTTTCCGGGCAGGGGTGGGATATCTTTTTCAGGATTCCGATGTGCAGCTTTTCTGTCCCACCGTCTTTGACGAGCTGATTTTCGGCCCCATGCAGCTGGGACTTGAAAAAGGAGAATCAAAAGACCGAGCTGACGAGATCATGAAAATGCTCGACCTTGAA
Source organism: Syntrophus sp. PtaU1.Bin005 (assembly GCA_002067745.1). GTDB lineage: Bacteria > Desulfobacterota > Syntrophia > Syntrophales > Syntrophaceae > Syntrophus > Syntrophus buswellii. Next base: position 3,756 of record MVRU01000117.1, on the reverse strand, counting down.
GGCCTCAAGGACAGGCCGCCCTACATGCTGTCCGGGGGGGAAAAAAAGCGGGTCGCCTTCGGCTCCGTTCTTACCATGAATCCGCAGGTTCTTCTTCTCGACGAACCAGCCAGCGGTCTCGATCCAAGGACACAGTGCCTTCTGACCGAGCTGATCTTTGAACTCAGCCAGGCGGGCAAAACGATCCTGATCAGTACCCATGATCTGGCCCTTGTTTCTGAATTCCAGCCCACCGTGGCCGTCCTCTCCGAAGATCACCATATCGAAACGATCGGCTTCGCCGATGACATACTCCGGGACGAGGATCTGCTGCTGAAGGTGAATCTCATCCACGAGCACATACACTTCCACGGGAAAACCACGCACATCCACCGCCATTCCCATTATGCCTGGCACAGGCATCCAGAAACAGAAGACTGAATGTTCATATCATATCATGCTGTTGATGAAGAGAGGAGGTAATACGGAGGCATTTGTCCCGGCTTGGGGTGCACCCGGCAGAGATCCCGGGCATAGCGATTCAAGTGCGTCTTGAGATTTCTCTCACAGGCCCCAAAGCACTCAAGCGCAGCCTGACGAAACCCGTTCTCTGCGTAATTGCCTCAAGTGCCTCAGCCTGGGAATAATTTCCCTGTGTATCTCACAGAGAACGGATTTTCCTGCCCTTGTACCGCTCAAGAGCAATTTGTCGTGCGGACATCCTCCCTGGCAGACCGTTTTGAATTCGCACTGCCGGCACTCTCCGGGAATGTCCGGTTCCGAGACGTCGTAGTAATAGAGGGAACATTGGATGGCTTTTAAAGGATCCGGTTCAAAGATGGTCCCCGATATATGGGAATGTTCCCGGATACAGGACGTAACCGTCCCGTCAGGATGGACGGTTACGAGCCTTCTCCCGCAACCGTAAGGAGAAGACTCGATTTCCCATTCCGGAATCAGGAAATCCAGCAGGAAGGTCGTTTTGACATCGTATCCCCTGAGAATGCACTCTTCCAGCAAGTCACACAATTCATGGTATCTCTTTAACAATCTTGCTCTGTATGCCGGGTCCGATCCCCGGAACATATCCCGTTGGTACCGTAAACGGTATCCATTCTCAACGCCGAATCTTGACAGCTCCAGAAGTCTCTCCAGATTGTAATCATCCAATGTAGCAACGACTGTCTGACCAATCACATTGGATCGATCCCCGATGACTTTCATCCTTCGCGACAGTTCCTGGATCGGGGTGTCCGCGGCATTTGTGATCATATACTGGATGTCTTCCAGGTCCGCCCAATCGACGGAATCCACGAGGTCCCCGTTTGTATAGAGAGATGCCTGCATGCCATCCGTCCTTTCAAAGACGGAGTCCATGACTTTCCTGATCCTGTCCGTTCTCAACAGGGGTTCTCCGCCGAGAAAAATAACGGAATTAACCTTGATATTGTTTACCTTCCAGACTTCCGGAATCCACTCCAGCAATCGTGAAAAGGTTTTTTCGTCCATCTCCAGCGGATCTTCATCGCCGACCTGGTTGAAGGCATAACAGTATTCACATCGCCTCGTACACTTATAGGACATGAACAAGTGGAACCAGAAGAGAGGGAATTTCGCCCAGCGGCCGGTTCCCTGCACTCGCCCATTCTTCAGGGAATACATCCTCTCCAATTTTTCGGCATGTTCCGTCTGTTTTCTCATGGTCTTCTTCTTTTCTTCTTGTCCCGGGCCGAAGAACGGATGCTTGAGCCCGATTAATCGTGGCCTGCGATTGCCTGTGGGCCCAGGATCCCGCAGTTTGGAACAACGGCATTCATGATCCGGACGTGTCCGAGGAATACCTCGAGGGTAACGTCTCCGGATAATTTGGCCTGGAAGCTGCGGGCAAGACCTGAAAGCTCACGGCGATCCGCATCAAACCATCCCCCCCGGTAAACGATTTCGGCCCATTGCTGATCCATTTGACGCTTCAGCTTCCGCTCAGAGAGCGTGAAGACGGCATCCTCAAGAAACTGGTGGGCGCTGTAAAGAATCGCACTGGCAGGCGATTCGTAAACACCGCGTTCCTTGTATCCCAGTTCCGGGATGGTGTCCTCGAAGACGACGATCCTTCCCACCCCATGCTTCGCACCGGTCAGGGCACAGTGTTCGATCAGTTCGTGCAGGGGCATCGATGTCCCATTGATGGCGACGGGCAGACCTTCGTCAAAACGCAGGGTAATGCGATCGGCCTCAAGAGACGATGACCGAAAATCCTGCGTGACATGAAACACCCCTTTCGCCTCGACATCCTCAAGATCGTTCAGGGGACCGCCTTCCAGGGCCCTTCCCCACAGGTTTTCATCCTCGGCGATTCCGGCGCTCTTTCCGGGAGTCATGCCATAGTGCTGGAGAATTTCTATTTTATCCTGGCGGGTCAAATTCCTGTATTTAAAGGGCGTCACGGCAACAAAATGAGGATGGAGGGTGCAATGTTTCTCGATCCGGTAGCGCGTATTCTGATATCGCGTGCAGCCGTTGATCAAGTATCGCGTTTCACCACCCTCAAACGTGAGGTAAGCCGCCGCCGCCTCAACGATGTATGCCCGGGAGAGTGGCGTGATCAGAGGATATCCCCAGTAGGAGCCGTTCATCCTAATGGCTTCCGATAAAAAATTACGGGCGAAATCGGCCCGGCCGTCAAGGGCGGTGAAGTCCAGGCCCAGGACCTTCGCGCGTTGTTCGGCTCTGCTCTTCCGGTTGACGAACCCTCCTAAATCGACGTAAAGCAGCAGCATCTCTTCCCGTTGGAGGCCAAGATCTTCTAAAGCAAGGAGCGGGGCTACCGTCGAATCGACCCCGCCGGAGTATAAGGCTACAGCACGATATTTTTTCTTGGTCACTTCAGCTCTCCTGTTAATAACGTTATTGCATCATCGGTGCGCAGAACCGTGGAAAACATCCAGCCCTGGATTGCACAAACCACCTGATGGACGACATCTGCCGACAAATCGCCTATTGGAAGCGCTGCCGTGGCATCGCTCACAAAAACAACTTCATACCCACGGGCGTGAGCCTCGCGGGCCGTTGTATCCACGCACATGAACGAAAGCAGACCGCAGAGGTACAGGCGCGCAATGTTCCGTGACCTCAAATAGACGTCGAGATCCGTGTCATAAAAGGCGCCCGGCTTGGTTTTGGTGATGATGGGCTCGCCTTCCCGGGAAGAGACTTCGTCGGCAAATTCGAGATACCTGCTTCCGGGTGCAAACGTTACGGCTCCAGGCTTCAGGCTGACATGACGGATATGCACTACGGGGATTTCGATTTTCCTGGCCGCCTCAAGCAACTTGAGGGAATTGGCCAGGGCCGACGCGCCATCGGGCACCCGGAGCGGGCGTCCGGCTTCAAAATATTCCCTCTGAAGGTCAATGCAGAGCAGTGCAGATGATGGCTGTTTCATGATTCCCCCTTATCAGGCCACAGAGTCTTTGCAACGATCGGACGGCTTTGTTGTCCCATGCTTGACCTTGACCATGGCCGCCCTTGCCGTTTCAACGGCCTCCTCCTGAAGAACGGCCAGTCATGATCGCCTTTTCAGACCGGTCCGGCGCCAGGACATAAACAAGAAGGACTTAGCCGTAGAAGACTAAGTCCTTCTTTGAAGATGGGAATGGACAGAATGGATCTGCCGACGCCCGCGACAGATATTTACGGCATGCTACGCTGTCGCTTCCTTGCCCTTTTTGACGATGTCCCTCTGGCCCTCCGGGGGAGGCGGGGGAACAGTCTCACCTA
>MVRU01000116.1 GCA_002067745.1 Syntrophus sp. PtaU1.Bin005 | reverse complement strand
GGCTGTTGCAGGCCGGCGTCCTGTTTCTTCCCTTGAGGATTCCGAGCAGCAGGGGCTCAAGCTGCTGGGCCTCCTGCTGATCGCCTTTCTTCCCGCCGCCGTTTTCGGGAAGCTCTTTCACCGGCCCATTGAAACGTATCTGTTCGGGCCGCTTCCCGTGGTGTACGCCCTGGTGGCAGGCGGTGTTTTGATGATTGCCGCGGAGTATTTCTTCTGGATCCGGAACCGCAACCGACCTTGGATATCCGACGTCAATTCCATGCTGTACCGGCAAGCCCTTTTTATCGGGATTCTGCAGGTGGTTTCGATGTGGCCGGGCACAAGCCGGAGCATGATCACCATGATCGCCGGGCTTATCGCAGGCCTCAACATGGTCGCCGCCGCAGAGTTCAGTTTTCTGCTGGCTCTTCCCACCCTTGGGGCGGCGACACTGTATTCCGCATACAATAACTGGCATGTCCTGGGCGATTCCGCAGGCATGCTGGCCCTGGCGGTGGGCCTGGCCGTGAGCTGGCTGACCGCCGTGATCTCCGTCAAGGCGCTGGTCAAGTGGCTGACGCATCATGGGCTGATTCCCTTCGGAGTCTACCGGATCCTGCTGGCGGGCGTTCTGCTGGTGTATTTCTGGCAGTGGCGGTGATGGCGACACCGCAGGCGCGTACGGATTCTTTCCGAATTTATGCCATGAGAAAAAGAGATTGACAAAAGTTTAGTCATGCCTTAAAAGTTTAGCCCACTAATACCGAAGAGGCCTTGGAGGAAATACAGCATGACTCTGACCGATACCCTGACAGCCAGTCTGGAAGATTATCTGGAAGCGATTTTCCAGATCATCGCGGAGAAACAGGCGGTGCGGCCGAAGGACATCGCCAGAAGGCTCAAGGTCAGCAATGCGTCGGTAACCGGTGCCCTGCGCTCCCTTGCCGAAAAGAAACTCATTAATTACGCCCCTTATGATGTCATTTCCCTGACCTCCGATGGAAAAACCGCGGCAAAGGATGTCATCCGTCGCCACGAGGTCCTGCGTGATTTTTTCGTCAATGTCCTCGCCGTCGAAGAAACCAACGCCGATCAAGCGGCCTGCCAGATGGAGCATTCCATTCCCAGGGATATCCTGGAGCGGTTCATCCAGTTCGCCGAATTCATCGAGGTCTGCCCCCGGGGCGGATCCAAGTGGATTGCGGGATTCAGCCACCACTGCGACCAGGGGGATACAGAGGAACATTGTGAAAAATGCATTTCCGTTACCCTTGATGAGGTCAGAAATAGGAAGAAGAGGAAAGGAGATCGTCGAGCAATGACTGTCGTAAGCCTGAAGGATCTGAAGCCCGGACAGAAGGGAAAAGTCTTGAAGATCAAGGTCAGGGGAGAAACAAGCAGGCGCATTGTTGAAATGGGAGTCACTCCCGGTGCCGTTGTCGAAGTGGAACGCATCGCCCCGCTGGGCGATCCCATTGATATCAAAGTAAAAGGCTATCATCTTTCCCTGCGGAAAGAGGAAGCCGAGGGGGTCGAGATTGAATCCCTGTAGGTTGCATTCAACTCTATCTGTGAGGTGTTACCCATGCCGTTGACCATTGTACAGCCGGGAAGACGCGTGCGGCTCGTGGCCGTGGACGCCGGTCATGGACTTCAGGGCCAGTTGACCGCTATGGGGCTGGTGCCGGGCGTGGAGATCGAAGTGCTCCAGAATTCCTTCCGGGGGCCTTTCATCATTGCCGTCAAGGGCAGTCGGATCATGCTGGGCCGCGGCATGGCGCAGAAGATCGTGGTGGAATAATTTTTTTGCCATAAAGTTTAGGGCAAGCTAAATTTATATGGTTTTGCTAATATTGGGGAGGAGGGACGATAATTCCCATGAAATCAAAGATCGTCGTTGCCCTTGCAGGCAACCCGAACTCCGGAAAGACAACGATATTCAATAACCTGACCGGTGCCCGCCAGCATGTGGGGAACTATCCCGGTGTGACGGTGGAGCGCAAGGAGGGTTTCCTCCGTCATGGAGATACGGAACTGAAGATCGTCGACCTGCCCGGCACGTACAGCCTGACTGCCTACTCGGCGGAGGAACTCGTGGCGAGAAATTTTCTTCTCGACGAAATGCCCGATGTCGTCGTGGACATCCTGGATGCATCCAACCTGGAGAGGAACCTCTATCTCGCCGTTCAGCTCATGGAACTCGGCGTGCCGCTCGTGCTGGCCTTCAATATGAGCGATATGGCCAGGGCGCGGGGATATGAATTCGATATCGAGAAGATCTCCCGGTATTTCGGGGCGCGGATTGTCCAGACGACGGGAAACAAGGGCGGCGGGATGAAGGAGCTTCTCGACGCCATCGTGCTGACCGCCGAGGAACGCGATTCGGAAGTCGATCACGCGGGCAAGGGTCGACCTCCAGCCGTCAATTACGGGCCGGAGATTGAGGAAGAGATTGCCGGGATCGAAGCGCTCATCAAAATGGCGAACTCACTCAACGGGAAATACGATGCGCGATGGCTGGCCGTCAAGCTGCTGGAAAATGACAGGGAATTGCGCAAGGCGGTCGCTTCCCCGGAGGTGCATGCCCAGATCGAGAAAAGTGCGGCCCATTTGGAGAAGACCCTCGGGGAGCAACCCGAGACGACCATTGCCGGCTGCCGGTATGGATTTATATCCGGTGTCTGCCAGGAAGCGGCCCGCTCCACCATCGAGATCCGTCATACCATGTCGGATAGGGTTGATGCCGTCGTCACGAACCGTGTTCTCGGTCTTCCGATCTTTCTGGGGTTGATGTACCTTGTCTTCCAGTTGACCTTTACCTTGGGCGATCCGCCCATGGGCTGGCTTGAAGCCCTCTTCGGCTGGATGGGGGAAAAAATGGCAGGGTGGTGGCCGGAAGGGTCGGAAAGCCTGCTGAAGTCCCTCCTGGTGGATGGCGTCATCGGCGGAGTGGGCGGGGTCGTCGTATTTCTGCCGAACATTCTGCTGCTCTTTCTGGCCATCGCGATCCTGGAAGATACGGGCTACATGGCCCGGGCGGCCTTCATCATGGATCGTCTGATGCACAAAATCGGGCTGCACGGCAAGAGTTTCATCCCGATGCTCATCGGTTTCGGCTGCTCCGTACCGGCGATCATGGCAACCCGAACCCTGGAAAACCGGCGGGACAGGCTGACGACGATGATGGTGGTTCCGCTCATGAGTTGCGGCGCCCGGCTGCCGATCTACGCGCTCATCATTCCGGCCTTTTTCCCGCAGGCATGGCATGGCCCCATGCTGTGGATCATTTATGTCATCGGCGTCCTCCTGGCCGTCGCCAGTGCGAAGCTCCTGCGCCTCACGGTCCTGAAGGGCGAATCCGTTCCCTTTGTCATGGAGCTGCCGCCCTACCGGTTGCCGACGCTCAAAGGCGTCCTGATCCACATGTGGGAACGGGGGTGGCTCTATCTGAAAAAGGCCGGAACCATCATACTTGGGATCTCCATTCTGCTTTGGGCGATGACGACCTTCCCCGGCTTGTCCGCTGAAGAGTCCAGCCGTTATGAAAAGGCCCGGCAGGCCGTTGCGATGGAAAATATCGGGGAGGAGGAGAAGGCGGAGAAACTCGCCGCTCTTGACAACGCGGAGAAGGAGGCGGCGCTGCGCGGCAGCATCGCCGGGAACGTCGGGCATGCCCTGGAGCCCCTTCTGAAACCCATGGGATTCGACTGGAAAATCGGTACGGCGCTCATCGGGGCCTTTGCCGCGAAAGAGGTCTTCGTCGCCCAGATGGGCATCGTTTACGCCATGGGGGAAGCGGACGAAGAATCCGAAACGCTTCGGGACAAACTCAAAGGCACCTATTCCCCGCTGGTCGGCTTCTGCATCATGCTCTTCTGCCTCGTCAGTGCACCGTGCATGGCGACCATTGCCGTGACAAGGAGAGAGAGCAATTCGTGGCGGTGGGCGCTGTTCCAGCTCGGAGGGCTGACGCTGATGGCCTATGTGCTCACGGTGATCGTTTTTCAAACGGGCAGACTCCTGGGCATCGGGATCTGAGAGGGGGATGGGATCATGGAGATGGTGCTTGTGGCCGGCATAATCGCTGCGGCCGCTGTTGGGATCGGGGCATTCTATTATGAAACCCTGACGGGCGGAAATTCCCGCGACAACTGTGCGGGCGGCTGTGCCGACTGTCCCCGCAGAGAGATGGGAGAAGCGGATTTCAAACAGGATAGCGGAAAATGAACCACTACGATCTCCTGGCAAGAAATCTCGAAGAGATCCAAGCGGCATTGAAAAATCAGGAGAACCTTCTGGATGGACTCAGGAAAGGGGGTGGCATCCCGGTTTTATCTTCGTGCGTTTCAGGAAGCTGCCCTCATCGGCATAAATTCAAGGAAACGTTGCTGGATGCCATTTCGGTTCTGGAGGAGAGCAGAAAATCCTTCCGTTCGAAGCAGCTTGAAGCGCTGCGGAAAAAGTTGACCAGAGTTCTGGGAGAGATCGCCTAGTTCCAGAAAGGGACAGGATAAAACCTACGGCCCGGCGCTGGGAGCCGGGAAGTGAGGGTGTAATGAGATCGGCAGAAAATGCCGGATGCTCGTTGCACCCTTTTTTATTGATAACAGTTGAAAGGAATATAAAGAATATGAAACGCTTGGTAATATGGATGATTTCTGGATTTGTCCTCCTGCTGGCCTCAACAGCCGTCTTTGCTGAAGAATCCACGGTTTCGCGGGAGGAGATCAATGCCCTGAGGGAAAAACTCGAACGTCTGGAGAAAGCTTTCGAACAGCAGGCGGCAACGGATTCGAAAAAGGAAGAGGAAAAGCGCTGGTACGAAAAGATCGAGATCACCGGAGGAGCGACGGCTGGTGTTCAAGGTTCCGCAGGGGCAAAGAAGCGGCATAGTCGTAAAGGAAACGTAACCGACGGCACGCTCTCCTTCGATCTGGAAGCGTCACTCCCGCTTGCCGAATCCGGCAAGTTCTACTTCCTGACCGAGGCGGGAACGGGGAATGGCATCGATGGCGATCTCCCGACGCTGTCGGGTTTCAATGATACGGCAAATGAAGAGGACAAACTCAGTCTTTCGGAAGTATGGTATGAACATACCTGGTTCAAAGAACGTCTGCGCTTTCGCGCCGGCAAGATCGATCTGACAACGGACTTCGATACGAATGCCGTTGCCAACTGCGAGAAGACGCAGTTCCTCTCAGGCGGATTCGTGAACAACCTGGCC
>MVRU01000115.1 GCA_002067745.1 Syntrophus sp. PtaU1.Bin005 | reverse complement strand
GAAAGCGGCCTCTTTCAGACCGTGGAGGTACGGCCCTCCGTGAATTTTGCAAAGCTCGAGGAAGTCCTCGTCCTCACATCACCCAAAAAGGGAAGGAACGATTGATTCACTACCTCCTTTTGCCATTTTTTTCATTTTTATTTATTGTCCTGCAAACAACCGTTTTCGAACTGCTCTTTCTCAACCTGGTCAGTATCGAGATTTCCCTCATTCTGGTGATTTATGCCGGATTCCATATGGACGTCCTGAAAGGGGGGCTGTTGAGTTTTGCCCTGGGGTTTTTCCTGGACGTCATCACAGGGACGATCGTCGGTCTGCATATTATCCTCTACCTGTCGATCTTCTTTATCTCGATGCTGGTGTCGCTGAGGGTCTATGCGGAAAGGGCATTATTCATCCTGTCCTACGTGTTCGCCTGCGCCCTTTTCGAATGCGGGGTGGTGCTGTTGTTTTATAAGCATATCCAGGGCCTGGATTTATTCCACAAATTTGACACCGTTTTCCTTCCGCAGATCCTGGTGGTCACCCTCGTGAGTCCGGTATGCTTTAACTCATTCCGGCGCTTTGGAGACATATTGAATGTTCGGGTTGAAAGGTCGAATAAAAGGTCACGAAATCGCTGATTATCGGCAGCGGTTCAGGCTGATTTTCGCCATTGTACTGATTGCCATGTCCCTTCTCATTCTGAGGCTGTGGTACCTTCAGGTGATCAAGGGATCGGAGCTACGGCAGCGCTCGGAAAGCAACAGCGTGAGACTTCGCAAGATCAATCCCCTGCGGGGGATGATCCTGGATAACGGCGGTCATGTCCTCGTCGATAACCAGACATCCTTCGATCTGGTTTATATCCCCAATCGTCCGGAAGACAAGAAGCAGGTGATTTCCAAGCTTACCGAGCTCTATGCGTCACGATCGTGGAAGATACCGGATGAGTTTTCCGCGATTGCAAAGGCCCATCCTTTTATACCTTCAAAAATTGACAGAAACATCAGCCGGGAGAAACTAGCCCTGATCGAAACCCATTCTCTGGAGCTGCCGGGTGTAGCGATTGAGGTTGTGCCCATCCGGAAATACGTGGCCGGAGAGATGATCGCGCACATTGTGGGGTATGTAAGTGAGGTCAGCCAGGATGAACTGGAACGGTCCAAGGGGGCTCGCAGCCCGGGCGACATGGTGGGCAAGACCGGTATAGAACGGTATTACGATGCCTACCTCCGGGGGAAAAACGGGGCGGAACAGGTTGAAGTGAATGCTCTCGGCAAGGCTGTTCGAAGCTTGGGAAGGATCAATCCTGTAGCTGGCTGCAATCTTGTCCTCACCATTGACGCCTATCTTCAGGAGGTCGCCTGGAAGGCGATGGCCGGAAAGTCGGGTGCGGTTGTGGCGATGGATCCCCGTGACGGTTCCATCTATGCCATGGTGAGTTCACCCGGGTTCGACCCCAACCTGTTCAACGGGGGGATTTCAACGGAGAACTGGAACTTGCTCTCACGCGACCCGCAGCACCCCATGGAGCAGCGGGCGATATCGGGACAGTATCCGCCCGGCTCGACCTATAAGCTGATTGTTGCGGCAGCCGCGCTGGAGGAGGGGCTGATTTCACCGGAAAGCTCGATCCTCTGCACCGGCTCCTTCGATTTCGGAACCCGTTCCTATCGCTGCTGGCAGAAACACGGGCATGGGATGGTGAACCTTCACCGGGCCATTGTTGAATCCTGTGACGTGTATTTTTATGTGCTGGGGAAAAAGCTCGGGGTGGACAGGATTGCCTGGTATGCAAAAAAGTTCGGCTTCGGCGCCGTTACCGGGATCGACCTGCCCCGGGAAAAGGCTGGAGTGATTCCCACCAGTGAATGGAAGCTTGCCAGATTCAAGAAGCCGTGGCAGGCGGGGGAGACCATTTCGGTGTCCATCGGACAGGGCTTCAACTCCGTGACGCCTCTCCAGTTGGCCGTGGCCTACAGTGCCTTGGCCAATGGCGGAACGGTTTACCGGCCGCAGATCGTCAAAAAAATCGAGGCAACCGATGGACGATTGATCAAGGCCATGAAGCCGGAAAAGCAGGAAACCGTTCCCATGAGCAGCAAAACAACTGCACTGTTGAAGCAGGGGCTGTGGGGGGTTGTCAACGAACCGCGCGGGACCGGCGGCGCACTGCGACGTGCGGAAATGGACGTTTGCGGCAAAACCGGGACGGCCCAGGTTGTCGGACTGCCGGCCAGCGAAAAGGCCCGACGGGCCATGCAATCCGCAAGGATTTACCAGGACCACGCCCTGTTCACCTGCTTCGCGCCCTGCCGCAATCCGGAGATCACCGTAGCGGTCATTGTCGAGCATGGCGGCCACGGGGGATCGGCGGCGGCGCCCGTTGCCCGGAAAGTGATCGATGCCTATTACAAGAAAAAGAAATACGGCGATAAGATGCCTGCGGAGGAAGAGGAGAAACTGGAGGAGGCATCCCGGAATCGCTCGACATCGGGAGAGGGGAGAAGGAGACGCGCCAGTGGGAATCAGGATGAATGATGAGGCCTTCGAAGAGCCGATCTTCGCGGAGGCTGACCGATGAGGTTTGACAGACGCCTTATTCTGAACTTTGACTGGACGTTGCTCATTCTCGTTCTCATTCTCTGCACCATCGGGGTGTTGAATATTTTCAGCGCCAGCTACTCCTTTGCAGGCGCAAAGGCGAATCCCTTTTATATCAGACAGCTTCAGTGGGTGCTCATCGGCATTTTCTGCATGAGCATCGCCTTTTGCATCGATTACCGGTTCATCTGCCAGTATGCTTATGTTCTCCACGGAATAGCGATTTTCTGCCTGGTTATCGTGTTCTTCTACGGCTTTGCAACGCATGGCTCGCAGCGCTGGATTTCTCTGGGCAGCTTTTCGCTGCAACCCTCTGAATTGGTAAAATTGACCCTGATCCTGGCCCTGGCGAAATATTTTGATGAGCACAAGCTGGAGCAGGGGTATTATCTACGGGAACTGTGGATTCCCTTTTTGCTTCTTCTTGTGCCCTTTCTCATGATTTTGGAGCAGCCCGATCTGGGAACGGGGCTCATTCTGCTTTTCGTTTCGGCATCCATGTTTCTGTTTGTGGGAATACGCCTGAAGTCTCTGCTGTATGTTCTGACGCTGGCTGTTTTCATGATGCCGGTGGGCTGGTTTTTCATGAAGGAGTATCAGCGGGAGAGGGTTTTGACGTTCCTGAATCCTGAGCGCGATCCTCTGGGGTCCGGTTATCATATCATCCAGTCCATGATCGCCATCGGCTCCGGGGGGATTCTGGGCAAGGGGTTTCTGAAAGGGACGCAGACACAGCTTCAGTTCCTTCCCGAACAGCAGACGGACTTTGTCTTTTCCGTATTCGCTGAGGAATGGGGCTTCCTGGGGGGCGGGATTCTCATTCTCCTTTTTACCTCCCTGGTCCTCTGGAGCTTGAAAATAGCCCTCCATTCCCGGGATTTTCTGGGAACTCTGATCGCTTTCGGACTGGCCTCGCTTCTGTTCTGGGAAGTCTTCATCAATACCGGAATGGTTTTGGGGATGATGCCGGTTGTCGGCATCCCCCTGCCTTTCCTCAGCTATGGGGGCTCTGCCGTTGTTTCGCTCCTTACGTGCATCGGGCTGCTCTTGAACGTCAGTATGCGGAGATATATTCTTCAGCCTTGAGAAGCAAATCGGCGCAAATCCGTTTTCAACCTCCGTGCTCCTCTCCGATGCCGCAGGGAAATAAATGGCTACTTTGAAGCTGAAATGTGGACGCAGGTGATATCATCAGGTTGCGGTCAATGTTATTCGAAACCGATGATATGCTCGTGATGGCACGTCATTTAAAGGACGTTATTTCTATCCAAAAGTTCTTGACATTCTATTTTAGTTATGGTTAATGCAAACACGCCTGCGGACTGATAATATTTGGAGTTAATGAACACATGGGTTTTGCTTTTTTCCATATGAAGCAGTTTTCTGATCGAGCAAAGAAAGGTCGCACGGAAGTCGCTGTTTTGTTATGTCCCAACCGGATGGACAGGGGTTAGTGTTCATTCGGTTTTTTTTATCAATTTTTTTCATGGCCGTGAAACAAGATTAACAGAAGTTGAATTTTAGATAGAGAGGGATGCGTCATGACAATCGGTCTCGATTATACGTTTTGGATACAACTTGTGAACTTTCTTTTGCTGATATTTATTCTGAATATCGTGCTTTATAAGCCGGTTATGGGGATTCTTGAGAAGAGGAAGGGGCAGATCGAGGGAGCGGAACAGGAAATCCGGGATTTGAATCTTACGATTGAGCAGAAAGAAGCCCGTTACGAAGAAAAGCTGCGTCTGGCGAAAAACGATGCCCTGGAACAGAAGAAGGAGATCGTCCGGCAGGGGTCCGATGAGGCCAAAGGCGTTCTTGACGCTGCACGTGCGGAAATTCCCAAGATGGTTGAGCAGTTTGAAGCGAAAGTATCGAAGGAAGTCAATGAAGCAAGACGTATTCTGCGTGAGCAGTCGGAAAATATAGCAACGGAAATTGCCGAAAAAGTGATGGGAAGGAGTATCAAATGAGAGGGTTTACGCGGTTGCATTGCCCTAAGGATGGTTTCTGGCTGATCCCGGCTTTCCTCCTTTTCGTTGTCCTGGTGCCATCGGCCGTGATGGCCTCGGGAGGCGGGGAACACGGTGGTGAGGGGCCAGACTGGGTCAACTTCGGATGGCGGGTCTTTAATTTCCTCGCTCTGGTCGGGCTTCTCTGGTGGCTCTTGGCTGGCAAAATTAAGAGTTTCTTCGGCGGAAGACGGGAAGAAATAAAAACGGTGCTGGAAGAGGCAAGACTGGCCAAGGAAGAGGCTCAGCGGAAGTTTGAGGAATATTCGGCAAAGCTGGACAAGGCGACCGGCGAAATCGAAGGTCTTTATGAGATGATCAAATCCCAGGGATTGGCCGAAAAGGAAAGAATGCTGGAGGACGCGAAGAAAGCTGCCGAGAAGATGAAGGAAGACACTCAGGCGCGAATCGAACAGGAGTACAAGAAGGCCAGCAGCAAGTTAAGAGTGGAGGCCGTTCAGTTGTCCGTCCAGATGGCTGAAGATATTCTGAAGCGGTCCATAACTCCGGAAGATCATGAAAGCATGGTTAAAGATTACTTGGATAAGGTGGTGAGAAAACATTGATCAACAGCGGTATTGCAAAGCGATATGCCAGGGCGTTCTTTGACATTGCCGGCGAGGA
>MVRU01000114.1 GCA_002067745.1 Syntrophus sp. PtaU1.Bin005 | reverse complement strand
GTCATCAAGACCTTCGGCGTGGACAAGTACGGTTCCCCCCTGTTTTTCCCCGATGCAGGCAAGCGCGTGGAGGACCTGGGGAAATAAATGGAACTGATTCTTCAAGGCTTCCTGAAGGCCATCGAGCTGCTTGTTTCCCTGGATCCTGAAGTCCTTGGAATCACGCTGCTGTCACTGAGGGTATCAGGAACAGCCACTCTGATCAGTCTTTTTCTCGGCATATCATCGGGAACCGCGGTGGCCCTCACCCGGTTCCCGGGCCGAAAGTTCGTGGTCAGCCTGATCAACACCGGAATGGGACTTCCTCCGGTGGTGGTGGGGCTCTTTGTCACCATTTTCCTGTGGAGAAACGGGCCTTTCGGCTTTCTGGAGATTCTCTATACGCCGACAGCCATCATTATCGCCCAGGCGGTCATTGCCACGCCGATCGTTACCGGCATCACCCTGGCCGCCATTCAGAATCTTCCTCCCAATCTGCGCCTCCAGATCCTGGCCCTCGGGGCTACCCGCATTCAGATGCTCTGGCTTCTCATCCGGGAGGCCCGCCTGCCCCTGCTGGCCGCCGTCATGGCCGGCTTCGGCGGGGTCATTTCCGAGGTTGGTGCCTCCATTATGGTGGGTGGAAACATCAAGGGATATTCCCGGGTGCTCACGACGGCCACCGTTATGGAGACGGGGCGGGGAAACTTTGACACGGCCATCGCCCTGAGCATCATTCTCTTATTGCTGGCCTATATGATCAATTACCTGCTGACACGGATCCAGCAGCGGGAGCGCCCCCGATGACCATGTCCGCCCCGATCCTCCAGGGAAAAAGACTTGTGGTCAAGCGTGGAGGAATTACCGTTCTGGATATTCCGGACTTCGAGATCAAGAAGGGAGGGGTCCTTTCCCTCATTGGACCGAACGGTTCCGGAAAATCCACACTCCTTCTCACCCTGTCCTGCCTGCTGAAGCTCTACAAGGGCACGCTGATCTTCAACGGGCGGCAGATCAACAATCGACAGAGCGAACTCGACTATCGACGGCAGATTGCCGTTGTGTTCCAGGATCCGCTTCTCTTTGATACGACGGTTTTGGAGAATGTGTCTGCCGGCCTGAAAATAAGGGGGGTGGATAAGCGTGAGCGCACAAGGATTGCGGAAGATTACCTGGAGCGCATGGGAATCCCGCATCTGGCGAAACGTTCAGCGTGCAAGCTCTCCGGAGGAGAGGCGCAGCGGACCAGTATCGCCCGCGCCTTCGCGATTCGTCCGGCCATCCTTTTTCTCGATGAGCCCTTTTCCGCGCTGGACCCGCCCACGCACGAGGGCTTGATCTCGGACCTCAACCGGCTTCTGCAGGAAACGGACACAACCGCGGTTATGGCCACGCACGATCAGATGGATGCCCTGCGCCTATCCGATCGCATCGCCGTGCTCCAGCAGGGGAAGGTTGCCCAGACCGGTTCGGCAGACATGGTGATGAACCATCCGATCAATGAATTTGTCGCCTCCTTCGTCGGGATGGATACGGTTTTAACCGGTACCGTCCGGGAAATCCTGGAAGGCGACCGGATGATTCTCGCCGTCGGCAAACGGGAAATAGAGGCTGTGGGAGATCTGCCCAAAGGGGAGGATGTGCTATGCTTTGTTCGTCCGGAGAATGTCATCCTTTCAACGGACTCGCCTGCAGAGCACAGCAGCGCCCGGAACACCTTTTCGGGCCGGATTGTCCGCATCGCGCCCCATGGACTGTTTTACCGCGTGGATCTGAACTGCGGCTTCGACCTCATTTCTTACATAACCCGCTCATCCCTTGATTCTCTGGGGCTCCGCGAAGGCCAGACCGTCAAGGC
This sequence comes from Syntrophus sp. PtaU1.Bin005, assembly GCA_002067745.1. Taxonomy (GTDB): domain Bacteria; phylum Desulfobacterota; class Syntrophia; order Syntrophales; family Syntrophaceae; genus Syntrophus; species Syntrophus buswellii. The sequence continues at coordinate 3,439 of MVRU01000114.1, read as the reverse complement.
CTCCTTCAAGGCCACGGCCATCCATGTAATCAAGAAATCATCGTAGTTTGTTTCCGCCACCTTCTTCCGCCGGGCGGAAGATCCTGGTTCATCCATTGGTTCACGCTTAGGTCTGAAGAAGAAAATGCTTTATGTTTCTTCCAATATAGATTAAATGAATTTCATGGTACTGATAATTGGGAATCAAGAAGGATCGATTTAACACCTATATGAAATTGTACATTGGATTTGATGACACGGACAATGCGGAAGCGACAATCGGGACCGGCAAGCTGGCGCGTCACTTTGAAGACCTCCTTCCCGGAGGCTGCCGCCTGTGGGGGGTGGTCAGACAGCAACTTCTCGTTGATCCCGGAATACCTTACACCTCTCACAACAGTTCTGCCTGCGTGGTTATCGAGATGTCCGATGTGTCGGTTAACGAGGCAATTCTAAAGCGGGCAGTCGAGCATATCGAAAGGGAATCCCTGCCGGGGAGCGATCCCGGATTATGCGTGGCCTTGGAAGGGCACCCCGTTCTGTCCGCCCTGATCGCTTTCGGCAAACGATGCACGGAAAAAATTGTCACCCAGCAGGAGGCCTTGGAGGCAGCCAGGGGAGTCCATCTGTCCGGCCATGGCGGGACGAATGGCGGAATCATCGGAGCGGCCGCCGCGGTAGGGCTTTCAGCCTGGGGGTGGAGCGGACGATTCATTGAGTTTAGGGATCTGAGGGCCCATCCAGAAGTGGTGTCCGTGTCCAGATTGACGGAGTGCGGAATTACCGTTGTTTCCCTGGATAGAGACGCCGTGATCCCGCATCCGGAAGATATGGTTTTCACAAAGGGCTGGCTGCGTCCCAGGCATTGGGGGCACAGCGCCGTTTTGCCCGTGATTCAGACGGGTAAAGGCCAGTGGGAAAGTTTGGGTGGAAAACGGAAAAAGCAATAACACATCACAGAGGAGGTATGACCATGGCAGGTAAAATTTTTTATCGGGAACGCCGGAAAGTCGGTGAAGGGGAAAAGAAGCCGCGGTACACTCTGGTTGCCGTGACGGATCTGGATCTTACCTTCTATCCGAAACACATGCGCAAAAAGGAGCTGGAGCAGATTGCTGAAGCGGTAGGGGCGGAGCTTGTCCTGTTGACTCATGGCGAAAAGGAAAAGGAAGAGGAAGTGGAAGTTAAGGACTAAGGGGGGAGTCTCATGGGGCTTTGGCGTGAACGGGACGGACGGCGTCTGCATGTAAAGAGTAAACTGATGGGGGAAAGCCTCGTCAGCCGGTCGTTTATGGAGAGCATGACCGTTGCTCCGCAGCGGCGGTTTTTCCCCGATGTGGACATTATAAAAATTGGCGGACAGTCCATCTGTGACCGGGGCGTCAAGGCCCTCCCCTCAATCATCGAAGAGATCGTTGCCAACAAAAACGATCACAAGATGCTCATCACCACGGGGGGCGGCACGCGCAGCCGGCATATCTATTCCATCGGACTGGAGCTGGGCATGCCCACGGGCATTATCGCCAAGTTCGGCAGCTCGATTTCGGAACAGAATGCTCTGCTGGTGTCGACCATGCTGTCACCCTCGGGTGGAATAAAGATCGGGCATGATGAAGTCATTAAATTGTCAACCTATTTTGCCCAGGGTTGCATCCCGGTGATGCATGGAATGCCTCCCTACGATTATTTCGCAATTCCGGCAAAGAGGTGGCGGGTTCCCGTGCACCGGACGGATGTGGGAACCATTATCCTGGCAGACTTGATCGGTGCGCGCAGTTGCATATACATCAAGGATGAAAAGGGTTTGTACACGGATGACCCCAAAAAAAATCCCGAGGCGGAATTCGTTTCTATAATCAACGCTACCGAACTTCTAGCCCGGGATTTTGACGATTTGATCATTGAGCGCCCCTGCCTCGAAATTTTGCAGAACAGTGAGGTCATCAACAGCATCCAGATCATAAACGGTCTGGAAAAGGGCAACATTACCCGGGCGTTGAAGGGCGAACATGTGGGAACCATCATTCTCAAGGGATGAAAGGGTGATCGCCTCCGAGGACGAATCCTGAAATGTCCTATTCATCCCTCCGCAACCAACCCTGCGGTGGAAGCGGGAATCTCGTGGAAGCTGCAGGGCCTCGTCTATTTTTTCCTTGAGTTCTGTCATCATGTTATTCCGTATTATCCGTCAGGAAAATGATCCGCCAGGTTTTACTCTCGCGCCCTGGATGGCACTTCCTTGGAAATAATCCGCCCTCTCCATTTTTCCGAAAAAATCAGACAAATATAAACGATATTTCTTGACAACAGATTACACTATGTTTAAATAAACATTACAATTTGTAATGATATCTGACCTGTTGTATGTCCTGTCATTCAAGTTATTTCTCGTCCTGCCGTCAGAATCTTCTTGAATCCAACTCTTTGGCTTCTGCTGTACATATATGAAATCACGCGGTAATCTGAAATTGGTTTTATGTAGGTGAATCAGATGTGAATCTCTTTGCCGTCCAAAAATAAGCTACATTATACTTGACAAGTGATTACGTTATGATAAAGGTAGCATCACAGATTGTAATGAACATCTATAGAGGAGTAAAAACATGAGGTACGCAGAGACTGGGTACAATTTGGAAATTGATTTGACCACCGGAAACATTGAGAAGGTGGAAACGGACCCGAGAGACACAGAGGCATTGCTGGGGGGCTTGGGTACCAACGCCAAAATCATGTGGGACAGGGTACCCCCGGAAGTCGAACCCTTTGATCCCGAAAATCTGCTCATCTTCGGCGCTGGCCTTTTGTGCGGCACGATGTGTCCTGGGGCGAATCGCACAATCGTTACGACGGTTTCTCCCCAGACGCGGTTCATGGCCTATTCGATGATGGGGGGATTTTTTGCGCCGGAAATGAAGTATGCCGGCTATGACAAGATCATCCTTCGCGGCAAGTCCCCGAAGCTGGTTTACATCTGGATTAAAGACGACAAGGTGGAAATCCGCGATGCCGCTCATCTTTCCGGCAAGGGGGCTGTGGAGACGCAGGATCTGATCCGTGCGGAATTGAAGGAACCGCGGGCCCACGTGGCGGCCATTGGTCTGGCGGGCGAGAACAGGGTCTGGTATTCATCCATCGAACAGGGACGCTCCAGCGCCAGCCGTCAGGGACTGGGCGGCGTCATGGGAGACAAGGGCGTCAAGGCCATCGCGGTTCGGGGCACCAAGGATATCAATGTATATAAGCCGGCCGAATTGCACAAGGAATGCGACTGGATGATGGAATACATGATGTGGCGCCAGGAGAACCCGGTTCCCAAGATGATGCCCATCATGGCCATCCTCGGATCTCCCCAGGAGATGATGGAATGTGACGAGAAGTGGCACACGGAGAATTTCGTGTGGGGAAATGCCCGGACCCGGAGAAAGAATTTCTGGACGCCGGAAATCGAGGAAGCCTGGAC
>MVRU01000113.1 GCA_002067745.1 Syntrophus sp. PtaU1.Bin005 | reverse complement strand
TCTGGTGCTCTGGGGTGGTCAATTTTCGGTTAGCACAAGGCCCTTTCCCTGATCAATTTTAGGTTAGCACAACCAGAAGCTCGTGAGCGACGGGGCCCCGCTCAGAAAAGCCCCCCGATGCTTCCCGCGTAATCGGTCATTTCGATCTATCCCTGACAGGTGACCGCCTTCTGCTTTGACATCCCCTTGCCGTCGACGGCACCCTCGTACTAATTCATGCCTGTTGACCCCGAGGTTGTCAATTCTTGATCCTGGAGGAGAGGCTCAACGCGAAAGGAAAGGAAGTCTTCGCTTCCCAAAGGAAGCCCAGTTGAAGTATTCACCCTGATCTTTTGATCCATCAGCGTATCTGTTTGAATCAGGAATGTCCGGTAGGCTTCCCGATCTTTTTCATCAAGCCACCCTTTACCTGTAACCAATCCGTCTTCTTGTCCCCGAATATTGGCTCGGCAACTCGACCAAAGATAGTCCTCCGGACGCGTCACCAACGCCGATTTTACAGGATTTTGCTCAATGTATCTTGTCACTGCCCATAAATAACATTCCGTATCAACAATAGTCGAAAAGAATCGGTTCTGACACAATCGACCGCTACGTTTGTATTTCCGGTTGACATGCTGCGTGTACAGAAGATTTGTCCTGCCGATGCACAGGAACCACGGGAAAAATGGAAGTCGCTATCTCTTGGTTTCATCTAATTATCCTTAGGTATAGAGGATAGCAATAGGATAAGATTACGGAAGGAAAGATGTAAGGGGTGTGTCGGAATTATTTACAATCTTGAGAGGATGGAAATTAAGTCATAAATTTTATTTCGCAGTATTTTTGTTAAAAAATCTTACATATTCGAGAGATTAACTTAATGTCTTGTATTTAATGTCCTTTTGTCTATTTAGCGTTACCTTTGCACTTTAGTATGTGTCGGATTACTTTACAAAAAATCACCCCCTCAGAACATTCTTAATTTTAATGTCTTACAATTTCAACAAGTTAAAATATCGGTATGTCTATTGCTCTGTTAATAAATTAGTTCAAATTACAGAAGTAAGGAGGAAATTATGAAGAAATATTCAATCCTTTTCAGTTTTATACTGTTGTTGGCAGTTGCTGCTCCAGCCAGTGCAATTAACTATGTAATAGGTGGAGCTTATGGCAACGATGGTTACACATCGCCTTACGCTGGTGCCATAGTTGAAACTTTCAACGGAGGGAGTTCAAATCTGGGTTGGAATGTGACAGGTAATTTTGCTATCCGTGATGGTAGCGTAGAAAGCGCCGCCGCTCCTTGGTGGGATAATCATGGAGTGGAGGCAGTGCCCGGAATTCCTGGAGCACGCGATCAATCTCATTACCTGACAGTGCCTCTGGCTTTAACGGAGACAAGATCTGCCATAGTTAGTTTCAAGGGTGAGTCCTACAATTACTTTGGCCTCTGGTGGGGGTCAATGGATTCCTACAATAAGCTTGAGTTCTTAGATTCAGATCTCGAAACAGTACTTGATACCGTTTTGGGTAGTACGTTCAGCATTGGAAATGGTGCGCAGGATGATCCTAACACGAATAAGTACGTTAATTTTTACGGAATGCCCGATTTCTATGGTGTTAGGTTAACCAGCACAAGTTTCGCTTTTGAGGCCGATAACTTGGCGGTAGGTAAAAATGTTGTGCCCGAACCCACCACCATGCTGCTTCTTGGTCTAGGTCTTGTTGGCTTGGCAGGAGCTGGAAGAAAGTTCAAGCAGTAACGAAACACAGAATCGGTTTATTGTATAAAGGCAGGGTCAAATAACGGCTCTGCCTTTTATTTTTTAGATAAGCACACTTCCACTTGTAGTCTTCGGATGAACTCTGAATCTGATTTTAATGAGTACAGGAAGCAATCCGTCAATCCGGAGTCTTTTGATTCCTGCTGCGGCAGTCTTTACATTTCATAGAACAGCCCAAAGACTCCAGATTTCGAATGTGAATTAATCAACTCTTATATGCCGTGAAGGATGTCCATCCATCTGATGGCCTCTGATTCACTGACTTTTCCAAGATAGACCTGAGTCGTTTTGAGATCCTGATGACGTAGAATAATATTGGAAATGATCTCCAGAGGTGCCGGTGTTTCTCTTTTGCGCATCGGCGATTCAAGTCCTCCGTGGAGGTGGAAATGTCATTCTGAATCGATCTCTGGGGGGCTATTTCTTTCTCAGGTTATATTTCAACATCTTGAGCTGCAGACCTTTTCGGCTGAAACCGAGACGCCTGGCGGCGTGGGTGATGTTTCCGCTGCATTCTCCCAGGATCTTCTCGATCATCCGTTTTTCCACTTCCGCCTTTTGATTTTCGATGAAATTGCGATAGGGGCCGGGTTTTTTTTGATCCTCCGTGAAGGCCTCATCATGATGGTCTTCCAATGCCCCCTTCTTTTCACTGCGGGCCATCAGGACAAGGCGTTCCGTAAAATTCTCCATTTCCCGCAAGAGGTATGTTTCAAACTGGTCTTTATCTTTCTCTTCGGAATCAAGGATTTCCTCACCCGGCGAGTTTTTGATTTCATCGGGAACATCCTCCAGGGATATTTTTTCATCCTTGGCCAGCAGGACGATTCGTTCGACCAGGTTTTCCAGTTCCCGGATGTTGCCTGGCCAGCTGTATTTTTGAAAACAATCCAGGACCTGGGGGACTATCTCCCGAATGCTCCTGTTCAGTTTGGCATTGAAGCGATCCAGAAAATATCGGGTCAGGGACGGGATGTCCTCTTTCCTCTCCCGCAGCGGAGGCATCTTGATGGGCACTACGTTCAGCCGATAATAAAGATCCTCGCGGAAATTCCCTTCCTTGATTTCCTTCTGTAGATCCCGGTTCGTGGCCGCGATGATTCTCACATCCACATGAAGGGTTTTGACCCCGCCGACCCGCTCAAAGGTCTGGTCCTGCAGGACCTGGAGGAGTTTGACCTGCATGTCCCGGGGAAGTTCCCCGATTTCATCGAGAAAGATCGTCCCCTCATGCGCCAGTTCGAATTTGCCGGGTTTAGCCGCTGTCGCCCCCGTAAAGGCCCCCTTCTCATAGCCGAACAATTCCGATTCGATGAGGCTTTCAGCAATGGCGCCGCAGTTTATCTTGATGAAGGCGTTGTTCCTTCTGGGACTTCCCCTGTGAATGGCACGGGCGATCAGTTCCTTCCCTGTCCCGGTTTCACCGGTAATCAGGATGGTCGTCCTGGTCGCGGCAACCTGCTCGATCGTCGCGTAGATCTCCCGGATTTTTTCACTGCGCCCGACAATGCCGTAGTGGTCGATCTCATCCTCTCCCAGGATAACCTTGTCGCAGTTTTTTCTCCGTGTCCGCAGGGCTTTATCGATGACGTTAATCAATTCCCCCTGGTCGAACGGCTTGGTAATGTAATCAAAAGCCCCTTTTTTCAGGGCATCCACAGCCGTTTCGATGGTTCCATGAGCCGTAATGATAATGACCGGCATTTCCGGGTATTTCGCGGTAACGTCCTCCAAAAGCCCCAGGCCGTTGAGCCTCGGCATTTTCAAATCCGTGACCAGGACATCAAAGTTTTCCTTTTCAAGCCGGGTCTGTGCGTCCACACCGTCCACGGCTTCGGTGACCGAATATCCCTTTTTCTTCAGCATGGCATGAAGCACGACGCGCATGTTCAGCTCGTCGTCCACGATGAGCACCTTTTCCATTTTCTGCCTTTTTTCTGCTTATTCCCGCTATTCTTCTTCTCTTAATAACTTTTTTCCGTCTCGATCGACCGGGGTCAGTTTTCCAGCTGTATTCTGAAAGAACTCCCCTTCCCCAGGATGGATTTCACCTTGATGACCCCGCCATGATTTCTCACGATGCGGTTGCAGATCGCCAGCCCCAGTCCAACGCCCCGCTCCTTGCTGGTGTAGAAGGGCTTGAAGATATGTTTCAGCTCCTCTTTCGCAATCCCCTTTCCCGTATCCCTCACCAGAATTTCGATCCCTTCGCTGTTTTCCCTTTCAAACCTTTTTGCGCCCAGGGTCAGGGTTCCGCCTTCCGGCATCGCTTCGATTGCGTTGAAAACGAGATTCAGGATCACCTGCATGATCTTTTCCGAATCCATCTTGATGGCCGGAAGATCTTCCTGCATTTCCTTTTTGATCGTCACACTATCGGCAATTTTCCTGGCTTCTACAAGGGAAATGATTTTATCCAGAACCGGTTCGATCCTCTGCTCCTTTTTCTCATATTTATAGGGCTTCGCGTAGGTCAAAAACTGGGACATCACGCCGTTGAGCCGATCCGTTTCCTCGATGATGACGTTGAGGATCCTCCGGTTCTCCTCGCTGTCGATCTCCGTTGCCAGGTATTGCGCCGCCCCCTTGATGGAGCCGAGGGGGTTTTTGATCTCGTGGGCCAAAACAGGAGCCATCTCCTCGAGCATCATGGACTTTTCCCTCTCAAGCCGTTCGTCGAAAGCGTACAGCGAGGTAAAGACATCCTGGCTGCCCGGGTAGAAGAAGCTGAAAATCTTCTTCATGATCACCTTCAGGGGCGTTACGGAAATCACAATGACAAAGGACGCAACCAGGATGTGCGTCAGGGGGATCGTCGACGTTTTTGTGAAGAGGGAAATGACAAGATAGAAACATCCCGTCGCCAGGAGAGTCGATATCGTGATCACCAGCGCCTTTGCCATCAGTTCGTGAAGGCGGGTCAGGTGGGGATAGGCGATAATCAGCAGGATGAAATACAGAAGCGCCGCGAGAAGAATATTCGCGAAGGGCGGCAGCTCGAGAGTTTGCGCTGCCGCAAGATTCAGCAGGCATAATCCCGCAGCAATGGCACAGGCTATCGCCAGATAAATCAACCTTCTCTTCTCCACGCCGGCGGCCTTCTTCCTGATATACAGCAGAAGCGATGAATAAATAAATAAGGCCACACCGGCGCCATAGGCGCTCATGACAAGAACATACGCATGCCCCCTCAGGATTCCCAGCAGTTGAAGCAAATACCCCGACAGGGGAAGTGCAAAGGCCATGATCAGGGCATTTCTGTTGATGATGTTCCCTTTTTTTATGAGGGTCCGCGAAAAATTCAAACTCATTGCCGGCAGCAGGATCACGGCCGGCTCCTCAAGGGTTTTCCAATAACCCGCGTTTGAAACCAGAACCATGAATGAAGCGGCTCTCTCGACAAAAATATTCGCACACAAAAAGGCGAAGGTGATCTTTTTTTCATCCTTGTTCTTGTTGATGATCAGCGATGTCGCGATGATCAGACTGACCGTTGCCAGAATAAACGTTTCCATTTTTTAAGCATCCCACCCCTGGAGCCTGATTTTTTCGTTCCAGATGTCCGCGCCTCCCCGGTGCGTAATCCTCTTCGCACCGCGAATTGCTTTATACA
>MVRU01000112.1 GCA_002067745.1 Syntrophus sp. PtaU1.Bin005 | reverse complement strand
ACGGCAGCCGCTCATCCCCAGCAATCTTCCTCGCGTGTCCCGTAAGAAATCCAGGATGAATTTTCCGGAGCGGAAGGAGAATCGGGATGCTTAACCGCATATTCCCTCTTCGCCTTTTCTACAGCTTCCTTGTCGCACTGGGCATAAACAACCACGTGGAACAGTTCTTTCTGCGCTCCGGTCCCGGACACGTCAAGAAGCTCAACTCTGAATCGCATAGTGGCTATTTGCTTTCGATGCGCCCTTATCCGAAAAGGGCGACCCTCATGAATCATGAAATAACGGAACATGGAGAAACCATTAATGACACCCGTCGGAATATTCCGAAAAATCCGAGTGCAGCTCTTCGAGCAGTGTCATGACATGCTGCCGTTCGGATTCAAGCAGGGCAAGGGCTTTTCTTCGATCTTCTATCGTGATCGGAGTTTTGGCGATTTCCTCTTGGCTCGCGCCCTCTAATTCCATTTGCTGTTGTCTGTTTCTTCTCATGGCCTGCGCAATTTCAAGAACAATTTCCGTAAAGATATATTCATTGAGAAGCTCGGTTTTCATATGATTCCCTTTCAAAACGTAATGATCAAAGTCATTACCATAGGTATCCAAGGGAAACAAGGTAAGATTCAGATAAATTCAGGCTGTTAGCTTCGTCTATTTTCTGGGCGGCCAGGAGCGAATTGCCAATGATATCAGATTTGAGAATGTTCAACTGACCCCCTTCGCCACAAACCATGAGGCCGGTGGTTCATTTTCTTTTATACCAGTATTGTGCAAGTATTTTTTCCGTAATTAATGTGGGTTTCATTATTTTAACGGTTTGTCCATAATGAAAATTGAAAGATTGCTAAATTACACGCTGAGGAGGGATTAATTGTGAAGAGGAAAATCAAGGCGGATGAATTACAGAAACTGGGCATCGTTGCAAAAAAAAGAGGCAATGACTGGGAAATATTTCTCAATGGCCACTTGGCCATGATAGGACTGTCCGATAAGGATGTTGAGCTTTTTCAACAAAAGTCTCCAAAAGAAATGGTCAACATTCTTTCAATGATATGAAGGCCTCTTATCATGACCGTTATCCCGATTCTGTTCGAGTTTTCTTTTCTGGATTCGAAAGGCGCAAACGTTCCTCTGCATCGCTCAGAAAATAGGCCGGATTTTCCCTGGAATAAAGCCCCCTTTCAAGATGCCTGATCTCTTTGAGTGACACTCGAAATGAAACGTTACTTCATCAGGATGGCAACCCACAACTGGTTCTGAACCACTCACCGGAGAGTCTTTTTATTTTTTAACCCATTGATTCTGAACCGGTTTTTTGCCGGGAGGCCATTGGGGCTGATATCTCTGTATCATGTAAGGTCTCTATGAACCGTGTCTCCATCCGCCAGGCATGGGACGACGTCATGCATCCCTTCCCCAGCGGAATGGCCATATGCCCCTTGACAGCGAATCCTCGGGGATGGTATTAGGTACACCGTGCCGAAGTTGCCCGAAGGCTGTTTTAAGACGGGTCGAAGGAAACCTCGAAGAGATACCGGGCATGGAAGCTGCCGGAAACAGCCGCCAAAGTATTCCTGGAGTCACTCAGCTGTGGGAAGATGCCATCCCAATTCAGACTTACAATAAGGATTGCCTTATCTGTCTGGTTGCCTGACTTGAAAACGCAGGCGTAAAACAGTGATCTCAGCTCTCTAAAAAGACATGCTCCGAGGCACACGTGCGGGAGTGGATTCAGAAAACATGGATCCTTCATTCTGCCTTCGACCTGTCCCGCCCAACGATACTGTTATTCAGGAGGTTCAATGCAATATTACTGGCTTAAAATATCCGAAGAAGAAGAAGGCGAAGTTCAACGCCACCACTATATCGTATCTGCCGAAGACGCCACCGAGGCACGTAAAATCGCCCGCGAATTCATGAGGAATTTCTGTGAGGATGATGAAAATCCCGAACCGATCAAGGACGGATTTTCTTTTTACAACAACGCGGTTCAGGTGAGACTGACGGATGTGAAGGAGACCACCAAGGAGGAATTCACCCAGTTTATTTTCAAACTGCACTCAATTGCATGGCGCTGAGAGGATCCTCATTGAAGGCAAATAGTCCAAGGCCGGCGCACATCCCGGGTCCCCTTGATCCAGCCCGCCCGGTTGAACGCCCGGGGGGGGCTCCTGCCGATGGGTCTCCATTGTCGTGATGAGAACTTGCCAACCAGGCTCCAAAGGAGCTTAGGCTTCTTTTTCCTGGAGGCGCTGACAGGGGAGCTGCGTCACAGCCCGCAAAGATTTTCCGGAAATCAGTCCATCTGAAAGAGATTATTTTTCTGGATATAGTGCCTGACCGGATCCGGCGTCAGGTACGTAATTGATTTTCCATGCCTGACCCTTGACCGGATGTCCGAAGATGAGATATCCAGGAAGGTCACCTTGCGGAAATAAATATGATGGCCTGTGGGCCCCCGATACCCGGAGGTTTTCTCATCATAGGTGAACTGAGCAGAAAATTCTTCCGGCAGCGACCCGGACAGACCCATATTTTCGTATCCCGGCCGTGTGAGAACGGCAAAATTGCACAAAAGCAGAAGCTTCTGCCACTCCTTCCACGTCTGGATGGCCTGAAAGGCATCCTGACCGAGGATGAAATAGATTTCAATCGACTTCAGATATTTGTTCAAAAAATACTCCACCGTTTCAATGGAGTAAGATTTTCCAGCCCGCTGATGCTCGACATCGGAAAAAGAAAAGGAGGGATTTCCTTCAATGGCGAGCCGAACCATCTGCGCCCGGTGATAGAAAGAGGTAATCTCCGCATCCAGCTTGTGGGGCGACTTCGACGCCGGAATAAAAACAATCCGGTTCAATTCAAAGATCTCCCTTATTTCTTCGGCGCAGCGCAGATGCCCCATATGAATCGGATCAAAGGTTCCCCCCAGCAACCCCCACTTCATACTCTCACCTGTCCATTTCCGTAAATGATGAATTTGGTCGTGGTCAACTCTTCCAATCCCATGGGGCCGTAAGCATGGAGTTTCGTTGTGCTGATCCCGATTTCCGCCCCAAGCCCCAATTGAAATCCGTCACTGAAGCGGGTAGAGGCATTCACCAGCACGGTGGAGGAGTTCACTTCGCTCAGAAACCTCTGAGCGTTGGCATAGTCCTTTGTGACGATGGCTTCCGTGTGGAGCGATCCGTAACGGGCGATATGATCCATGGCCTCATCCATATCGTCCACCACCCGGATTGCGAGGATCAGATCCAGGTATTCCCGGTACCAGTCGTCTTCTTCCGCCTTATCGGCATCGGGAATGAAGACGCGGGTTTTTTCACAGCATCGAAGTTCGACCCCCTTCTCCCTGAGTTGACGGGCGATTTCCGGAAGAAAGCGTGGGGCCGCGTCCCGGTGAACCAGCAAGGTCTCCAGGGCGTTGCAGACGCCCGGACGCTGAGTCTTGCCGTTGATGCAGATGTTTGCCGCCATGTCCAGATCCGCATCGGCGTCTACAAAGACATGACACACCCCTTTGTAATGCTTGATCACGGGGATTCTGGATTGCCGGACAACGGCACGGATGAGGTCCTCCCCGCCGCGGGGAATGATCAGGTCGATGTATTCTTCAAGCTGCAGCAGTTCATACACCGCCTCGCGCTCCGTCGTTTCAACGACCTGAATCGCCGCTTCCGGAAGCGAATGCTTTTTCAGAACATCCTGGAGAAGCCGCCCAATGGCGATATTGGAGTAAATGGCTTCAGATCCTCCGCGAAGGATGACGGCATTCCCCGATTTCAGGCAGAGCGCCGCTGCGTCAGCCGTGACATTGGGGCGCGACTCATAAATAATCCCGATGACTCCCAGGGGGATTCTCATCCGGCCGACCATGAGGCCGTTGGGCCTCCGCCACATTGAGGTGACCTTTCCCACCGGATCGGACAGCGCCGCGACTTCGCGGATGCCGGTGGCCATATCCTGGATGGTTGATTCCTTCAATGTCAGCCGGTCGATCATGGCGGAAGCAAGACCGCTTTTTACCGCAAAGGTCACATCCTTCTTGTTCTCCTGCATCAGGTGGCTGGACTGCTGAAGAAGCTGTTCCGCCATATCCATCAGGGCCCGGTTCTTAACTTCCGTCGAGATTCGGGACAGTTTTCGGGAAGCCTCGCGGGCGCGATCCGCCACTTGCCTCATTTCTTCGCGAATATCCATTTGCCGTTCCTTTCCAGGTTGCACAAAATCAGATTTTCTGGTGCCCGGATACAATAGCCGTTGACAGGAGATGAAATATTCGTGTAAAAACCCCAATCTTTCCAAATATCGATGGCCGGTTGCCTTGACGAACCCATCCCTTGTCGCGAGCGGTGCTACTCTACAAAAATGCGTTCGTTCATGTCAAGGTCAAATGCCCGTGGCCCGGCGGGAAAAGCAGAACCATGAACAGCATCCGCATCAAAGCAGGCCGGAAAACCTACGAGTTGATTCGCGATGGCGGGTTTTCCCTGGACCAGGTATCGACCTTTTTTGCTCCGGCGGCGGGTCCGCGATGGCTTGTTGCAACGGGCTTCGATCTGACCCTTCTCAAGGCGGGCTTTCTGGGGCGGAAAAGGCCGATCCAGCTGATCGGCTCCTCTTCCGGGGCTTGGCGTTTCGCGGCCTGGCTGCAGCCCGAAGCCGAAAAAAGCTACCGGAAACTCATGGATGCCTACATCCGGATGTCCTTCAGCCGCGAGGATTCCGCCCGGACGGTCATGGACAAGTTGATTGATGTGGTGAACGCCTATCTTGAAGACGACGCCCTCCCCTTCGCCCTGGCTTCCAAACAATACCGGCTGGCGGTCGTAACAGCCCGATCGAGACATCTGGTTGCCTCCGAAACCATCTGGATACAGTCGTCGGGACTGCTTCTGTGCTTTCTCTTGAACGCCCTGAACCGCTCCCGTCTCTCTTCATTCCTCGAACGGGTGGTATTTTTCAGCGGACCGACACGCCCCCGCTTCAGCTTCCACCGCTCTTTTCACGGCTCTTTCGTTCCCTTGAATCAGGCGAATTTCAAGCAGGCGGTTCTTGCCTCCGGCGCCGTTCCCCTTGCCGTGGCCGGAATTCGAGACATTTATGGCGCGCCGCGGGGAATCTATCGTGACGGCGGCCTGGTGGATTATCACCAGACCCACGATTTCGCCGAGAGGGACGACGAAGTGACCCTGTTTTTCCACTACCAGGGCCGCATCATTCCAGGATGGTTCGACAAGCGGCTCACGTACCGCAGCACACCCGCCGACGTCCTCGATCATACCCTGCTGGTCTTTCTCAGCGACGAATTTGTGGAACGGCTCCCCTTCGGCAAAATACCGGACAGGGACGATTTCCGGACGTTCGCCGATGACCCGGAAAGGCGGGTCCGCTATTGGCAGGAAACGGTGAGACTTTCTGAGTCCCTTGGCGAGCAGTTTCTGGAGCTTCTCGAAAGCGGAAAACTCAGAGAG
>MVRU01000111.1 GCA_002067745.1 Syntrophus sp. PtaU1.Bin005 | reverse complement strand
TTCACTTCGGCAGGATCCTTTCCCGGATCGTAATTGCCGACAATTTCCAGAAACCTTCCATCACGGGGGGATTCGGAATCAGATATCACAATTCTGTAAAACGGTTTCTTCTTTGCCCCCATACGCGCTAATCTTATTTTGACTGCCATTCTCTTTGCTAAATACCTCCCGATGATATAATTTTAGAATGATTATGCACTATTTTGTAACACAGCTTTTGCTTTTTTAAAAGCGGAAATTGCCTCGGCGCAGCGCTTTCATGCCGCCCTTGGAGGTGAAACGCTTCATCATCTTCTTGATTTCAGCGTAATTTTTCAGAAGCTGATTGACGTCCTGGACGGAAGTGCCGCTGCCCAGGGCAATCCGCTTTCTTCTTCGCCCATCGATGATCAGATAATTGTTGCGCTCCTTTTTGGTCATGGAATCTATGATGGCGACAATCTTGAACAGTTCCCTCTCGTCCGGCGCAGCCTGCTTCAGGGATTTGATCTTGCTGAAGCCGGGGATCATCCCGAGGATGTCCTGAAGAGAGCCCATTTTCTTAATCTGCAGCAGCTGCTCCTTGAAATCCTCAAGGGTGAACTCATTCTTCCGGATTCTCTGCTCCAGCTCACGGGCCTTTTTCTCGTCAACCACCGTCTGGGCTTTTTCAACAAGGCTGAGAATATCGCCCATCCCCAGGATGCGGGAGGCCATGCGCTCCGGGTGAAAGACCTCCAGGGCGTCGATTTTCTCCCCCACCCCCACATACTTCAGGGGCTTGCCGATGACCGCCTTGAGCGACAGGGCCGCACCGCCGCGGGCATCACCGTCCATCTTGGTCATGATGACGCCGTCGATTCCCAGCAGCTCGTTGAATTTAGCGGCGACGTTGACGGCATCCTGGCCGGTCATGGCATCGGCGACAAAGAGGATTTCCGAAGGATTCACGGCGCTTTTAATCTGCTTGAGCTCCTCCATCATTTCGGTGTCGATGTGCAGGCGGCCGGCGGTGTCCAGGATCAGGACCTCGTAGCCCCTCCGCTTCGCCTCCTCAACGGCCCCGACGCAGATCTTTACGGGACTCTGGCTGCTGTCGGCACGGATGACCGGGGCGCCGATCTTCTCCCCCATCACCCTCAACTGCTCCATGGCTGCAGGGCGGTACACGTCGGCGGAGACCAGGCCGACCCGCTTGCCGCTTTTGGCGAGAACACGGGCCAGCTTTACGGACGTGGTCGTCTTCCCGCATCCCTGAAGTCCGACGAGCATGATCGGCGCGGGAAACCGGTGGCCGAATTTCAGCTGGCTGCTCGTCCCCCCCAGGAGCTCGACCAGCCGGTCATGCACTATCTTCACGATCTGCTGGCCGGGTGTGATGCTGTCCAGGACATCCTGTCCGACCGCCCTGGAACGGACATCCTCGATAAAATCCTTCACGACTTTAAAGTTGACATCCGCCTCCAGCAGGGCCATGCGGATTTCCTTCAGGGCCTCCTTGACGTTTTCCTCATCGAGGCGCCCCCGTCCCTTCAGTCTTTTAAATACCCCTTCGAGTTTTTCCGCTAAGTTTTCAAACATAAAGAAATTCCCCACTCCTGATCTGCAGAGTGCCGGGTCCGCATCCCCTTACCTTCTGTCGATTTCGTTTATTCCAGGATCCCCGGAATGAAAGACGAGTCTTCCGCCTATTTCTTTTTCACGGGGCTGGACGGCTCCGCCGCTTTTGCCTCCCCCTCCGGGCGGATAAATCCCCTGGAGCCCGTGCTCTTTGCCGCGTTCGTTACGGCTTCGGCTGCTTTTTCCCGGCTCGGAAAACCGCCGATCGTCAGCCGGTACCATTTTCCCTGACCCGGCAACTCCATGGGAGCGACTCTCGGGGCATAGCCCAGGGCCTTCATTTTTGCGGCAACCTGGTCTGCTTTCGCTTTATCCCGGTAAGACCCGACCTGGACCATGAAGGTCTGCGTGGCCGG
Organism: Syntrophus sp. PtaU1.Bin005; assembly: GCA_002067745.1. Taxonomy (GTDB): domain Bacteria; phylum Desulfobacterota; class Syntrophia; order Syntrophales; family Syntrophaceae; genus Syntrophus; species Syntrophus buswellii. The sequence continues at coordinate 3,542 of MVRU01000111.1, read as the reverse complement.
CTTGATTTCCTTTTTGACCTGGCTCCTGTCGGCCGCGATGATTTTCTCTATTTTCCCATCGGCCTTCTTTTCAGCGGCGACCGCCTTCTCCGGTTTCGGTTCGGCCTTCTTTACCTCCGGGGGGGCTTTTGCTTCCCGAACTTTTTCGGGAACGGCCTTGACGACGGCTTTCTCTTCCGTTCTTTGCTGAGATGAAACCTCTGCCTTTCTTGGGACAGGAGGCGCTGTCTTTTCCTCTTTTTTCACTTCCGCCGGCTTACTCGCCGCCGGAGAACCTGCCGCCGGAGCGGGTGGAGCCGCGGTAGCAGCCGCCTTCTGTTCCGGAACAACGGCCGGCGTCCCGGGGACCGCCTCGACGGCCCCATTCCCGGAGGGCTGTTTCCTCAGGTTGTTGCTCTTTTTCGACAGCGTGTCGTAAAAGGAAAGGTCATATTCAGACTTCTCGCTCGGCAGATTCTCTTTTCCAGCCTCACGAACCGCGATGACGGTCCTGTCGCTCTTCCGCGGGCAGGGCTTAGCTGTGGTTTCCCCTATCTTGTTCAACATCCCCCAGGAGTATTTCTCCGGGTTGACATCCATGTCCTTCCCCACCTTGATCCCGAACAGAAAAGACGAAAACAGCAGCAGGGACATGGCGAAGACAAAGAGGGTAAGTCCCCACTTTCCCAGTCGAAACTCAAAACGTTTGATATTGTCGGCAGCCATGTTTCACCAAAATGTCTGAACGGAAATCCGCAACGAGAGCTACATCTTTTCCGGGGCGGACACCCCCAGCAGCAACAGTGCATTGTTCAACACGATGGCGATGCATTTCATGAGAAAAAGCCTTGCCTTCGTCACCGCCTCGTCTTCGGAAATCACCTTGTATTTGTTGTAGTAGCTGTGAAACAGCCCGGCCAGGTCGTTGAGATAAAAGGTGATCCGGTGAGGTTCCAGCGTCCGGGCGCTCCCCTCGACGATCTCCGGGAAACGGATCAGGGCCTTGATCAGGGCGATCTCTTCCGGAATCCTCAAAAGCTGCGGATCCACATCCGCCGATGCGGGCATTCCGATCCCCCGATCCTGGGCCATCCGCAGGATGCTGCAGATCCGGGCGTGTGCGTACTGGACATAATAGACCGGGTTTTCATTGGACTGCCTCTTGGCCACTTCCAGGTCGAAGTCCAGGTGACTGTCCGACCGGCGCATGAGAAAATTGTACCGGGCGGCATCCCGTCCCACTTCCTCAACCACTTCCCTCATCGTGACAAATTCGCCGGACCGCGTGGACATCGCCACCGGCTTGCCGTCGCGCAGGAGATTGACCAGCTGCACCAGGACGACGCGTAGGGTTTCCCTGGAGTGCCCCAGGGCCTGGATCCCGGCGTGCATCCTGGGGATATAGCCGTGATGGTCCGCCCCCCAGATGTCGATGATCGTGTCGAATCCTCGTTCGTACTTGTTCTTGTGGTAGGCGATATCCGCGGCAAAGTAAGTGGGCTCGCCGTTTTTGCGGACCACGACCCGGTCCTTGTCATCCCCGAAATCCGTCGTTTTGAACCACAGGGTTTCCTCTTCGCGGTAGATAAAGCCCTTTTCCTCCAGGTCGGCCAGCAGCCCTGCTACCCCATCATTCACGTAGAGGACTCGTTCGCTGAAATACCGGTCAAAGACGATGCCAAACTCTTTCAGATCCTCCTTGATGCCTTCGAGAATGATCCCGGCGGCATAATCGGTAAAGGCTCGAATCGTCTCTCCTTCATCCTTCGCCAGATAAAGGTCGCCGTCCTTCTTCAGAATGTCTCCGGCAATGTCCCGGATGTAATCCCCCTGATAGCAGGTGTCGGGAAACTCGACGGATTTCCCCAGCAGTTCGAGATAGCGGTACCAGACCGATTTTCCCAGGTTGTTCATCTGGTTGCCCGCGTCGTTGATGTAGTATTCCCGGAAGATGTCATAGCCGGACATCGCCAGGATATTGGCGACCACATCACCCACCACCGCGCCCCGGGCATGTCCGATGTGCAGCGGCCCCGTGGGATTGGCGCTGACGAACTCCACCTGGATTTTCCTGCCCCGCCCCGTATCGGTCGATCCGTAGCTCTTCCCAAGGCGTTCAATGTCCTTCAGCTCCTCCGCCCAGACCTGCTCCCGGACAAAAAAATTGATGAACCCCGGGCCGGCAATCTCGCTCTTCTCAAGGATATTCCTTTCATCCCGAAGATGGCCGGTAATCATTTCGGCAATCTTCCGGGGACTCATTCGTGCGGGAGACGCCAGGATCATGGCCAGGTTTGTGGCATAATCCCCGTGAGCCGCTTCCTTCGTCATTTCCATCTCCACGGGGGGGAGATTCTCCAGCTTCAGCAGGCCTTCCGCAATGCAGGCACCTGCCGCTTCCTCAACGAGCGCCGTCAATCGATGCTTTATGGATCCGTCAACCATACAATACCTGACCTTAACTATGCCTTTTCATGAAGGCAGCCTTTTCCCGGCGGATGTTCCGAACATTAAAAAAAGTTGGCCTTCGAGGCCAACTTCCCGGAATGCGGGCGACACCCCAATGCCACCTGCATTTTCATATCTTACGTCGAATGGAATGTTCCCCGTGCCGCGCCCTGCCCTTCCCTTTCAGGAACTGCGATCCTTCTTCTCCGCCTCATCAATGTCCCTGTCCTTGATGGATAGATCACGGCTGTAATCCGGGCAGCGGACATTCCCCATGGAATCCGTAACCACGTTGAACCGCTTCTGGCAATTGGCTCTCCATGCACAAATGGCACAGATCTTTCTCTCCGACATCTAAGAACCCTCCCGCTCCAGTTGACAACTTTGTTATTCCGACGGAAAAACAGAAGAATCGTATCTATTGATCAAAAAATAACGAATTTGAAGAGTCTTTTTACCGGATCAGACCCCGCGATGCCGACCAGGGGGAAAGCCGGATAAAACGCCTTCAAATTTGCGGTTACACTATATTTATGTCTCCGTGAAGTCAAGATATTTTATAATTCGAACAGCCCCCACCCTTCGCACCTTCCCGTGGGATTTCCGCCTGGGATCATGCCTGCTTCCACCGTCTGCCGGGGGCAGGCCCCGGCCCATAACCCGTCCCGACTTGGGCCGTTTCAGAGCTGCCAGCTCTGGGCCATTGTGCCGATGTAGGTCAGATCGACCTGCATGGCATTGTACTTCTGGAGGGCATCCATGCCGGGATCGCTGTTGATGGCGCTCATCGTATTGACGATGTTCTCAAGATCCGGTCTCGCCAGGTAATAACCGTCGGCGACTTCCACGCGCTCCACGCCATGATCCCCATTCAAAAACTGGTCTTCAATCACGACATAATTCGATTCATCGAGGAACAGGTAGAGATCGTCGCTCTGCTTCACAATGACGGGATCGTTCCGCCCGATGCCGCCCGTCAACCGCAGTGTATCAACATCCTCCCGCAGCGTGCTGCAGTCCTGAATGACATCCCGGCCGTCACCGGGGCGAAACAGGTACGTGTCGCTGCCTGTGCCGCCGTCCAGCACATCGTTCCCGGCACGCCCATTGAGGGT
>MVRU01000110.1 GCA_002067745.1 Syntrophus sp. PtaU1.Bin005 | reverse complement strand
CGGTTCCGCCTGCCGCAGCGAACGCATCGCCAAATATAACCGACTGTTGGAAATTGAAACAGAGCTGGGCAAAGCCGCTCTCTTTGGAAATCCTTTTCAACACGGGTCATAAACGGACCGCCGGTCAGGGAATCCACTGATAGCGGATCAACAACCTTTTGATTGCCTTGGCAAATCTTCAGCTGGATGCCTAAGAATGGTGCTCCATATGCAACAGAAAATATTGGATTATGTGCTGGACCGGCGGTGTCACGAGGGGGGGTACTGTTTTTACAAACTGGAGGAACCCAACGGTTCGGACACGTTCTTTGCCTTATCCATCCTGAACGGGCTCGGCGCTCCTCGGGAAGATTCAAAGACGGCGGCGTACCTGCAGAAGATGCAGCATGAAGATGGTTCCTATGACAGCGTCTTCGCCGCCTTCTATTCCTTGAAAAGCCTTGCGTTGCTCAATGCTGAGCAACTTTACGATCCCCGGCCCTACATCCTCAAACACGTCCGACAAGACCGCATCCATGCCGATCAGCTTCCGGTTGAAATCCTCTCCATTTTCAAGAAAATGGTCTACCTCGTTGATCTCTATCGCATTTTCAAGAACGAGGACGATCCCTTGCTTGAAAGTCAGATAATCCGCTTGATTCTGGGATTCAGAAATGCCGATTCTGGTTTCGGTTATCATCACTCCACGCTCAGCGAGACGGCCAAAGCCCTGGTCATGCTCAAGGCACTGTCCTATCCCCTGGAAAACCTGAAGGTCGATGCTTTCCTGGAGCAATGTGAAATTCCCCATTTCGGTTTCACGGAAATTCCCGGAACATCTCTGTCTTTCCTGGAGTTTGTTTATGGCGGCGTGCTGGCGGCATCGACTGCCGGTTATCAGCTGCGCTATTCCAATTCCTGCATCGACTTCATAAAAAGCTGCCAGACGAAGAGTGGGGGATTTTCAAGGGTCATGCATGGCGGAATTTCCACCCTGGAAAACACTTTTTATGCCGTACACGCCCTTCAGCTTTTGTCGTTGTTATGATTACGGACTTGAGTCGGGAGGTCATTCATGAAAGTTCGCGTTTCTGCCGTTTATGAACAGTCCGATGAAATCCTCTGCATGAAGTACATCTATGGAGGGAAAGACGTTTTTTCTCTGCCCGGAGGCGGTGCGGAGAAGGATATGCCCCTTCAGGAAGTTCTTGCCAAGGAATGGATGGAAGAGCTTGGGATAAACGTCGACATCGGCAACGTCATCCTGATCGGAGAAGCCCCTGCGGGAAAGCAATACCCCCGGACACTGCACATCGTTTTTGAGGTTGCGGAAATCCACGGCATTCCCCGGGTGCAACAGGAAGCCACCTGTTCCCTGGATGTGGCCTGGGTTCCCGTGAAGAAATTACCGGATCTTGCCCTTTATCCCGATGTAGGCAAGCAGCTATATGCCTATTTTACCGCAGAATCACGGCATACCTTGACATTCATCAAATCTTTACGGGCGGCACGTTTCAGAAAGCGAGAAGGAGCTATCAAGAACCATGAACAGCATGAATTCCCTGTTTGATGATTCCATTGAGTGTATGGACAGGTTGGGATCTAAATTTGCCGCCAGTCGGAAGAAGTTGGAAGATCTGGAGGCGCGTCTTCAGGAAGGTCGGTTCCATCTTGCCGTCCTGGGACAGTTCAAGAGGGGGAAGAGCACCTTCCTCAACGCACTCCTGGGAGACGTCTTGCTGCCCAGTTCTGTGCTGCCGCTGACGGCGATTCCTACCTGCATATCCTTCGGGAACTCCCCCCTAGTCCGCGCCCTGAACGAGGAGGGAACAGTGAAAGAGGAGATTCTCGGAAAGGAACAGAAGGAAATTGCAGCATTTCTAGCCAGATATGTGACCGAAGAGTTCAATCCGAACAATCGACTCGGCATCGCCCAGGTCGAGGTGTTTCATCAGGCGCCGATCCTCAGCAAGGGCGTTGTCCTGGTAGATACGCCCGGCATTGGCTCCACCTATCGGCACAACACGGAGGCGACGCTGGCCTTCCTTCCACAATGCGATGCAGCCCTGTTTCTCATTTCCGCCGATCCTCCCATCAGCGAAGTGGAACTCGATTTTTTGAGAAAAGTCATGACCAGGGTGCCTAAACTGTTTTTCATCCTGAATAAGGTGGATTATCTTACTGAAGCGGAAAAGCAGTCCTCTGTTCAGTTCTTCAAGAAGATCCTCCATGAACAGGCCTGTATCGATGAAAAGACGCTGTTGTTTTGCGTCTCGGCACGTCGGGGGGTGAGTGCCAGGATGGCTCACGACGAGAAGGGGTGGATCGAAAGCGGCATGGCGGAAGTGGAGGAGCATCTGATCGAGTTCCTCGTAAAAGACAAAAATGAAACCTTGCAGAAGGCGTTATCCCGGAAGGCGGAAGATATCCTCTCCGATGTCCTGATGCAGATCCAGCTGGCCATGCGCACCCTGCAGATGCCCCTGGAAAAGCTGGAAGAATGCCGACGGATCTTTGAAGAAAAGATCAATGCGGCAGAGCATCAGAGGGTCGTTGCCGGAGATATGCTTCGCGGCGACCGAAAGCGGTCTCTGGAATTTCTTGAAAACCAATCGCTGGCGCTTCGCGAAAAGGCGGGCACATACCTGGAAGCCAGGCTGGAGGAAGTGCTGAAGGGCCACCCCGACATGAATAGGGCCAGAAAGACGATGTCGGATGTAATCCCGACTTTCTTTGAAGAAGAATTGCGTGATATGTCCGGGATCTTTGATGCCCATGTGCACGAAACACTGAACCCCCACCAGAAACAGGCCGATGAGCTGATTGAAGCGGTTCGCAAGGCGGCTGCGGAGCTTTTCGACATTCCATATCACGCCCCGAAAAGTTCAGACGCCTTTGAAATGACAAGGGAACCGTACTGGAAAACTTCGGAGGAGCGCACCTTTTTCAATCCCATTCCGGAAAGCCTGATGCTTCAAATGCTGCCGCCGAAGGTGCGGCGATCTCGGATCAGGAAACGCATGCAGGAAGACCTGGAATCCCTTGTCTTGGCAAATGTGGAAAACCTACGCTGGGCCACCCTGCAGAATCTCGATCGGGCATTCCGCAACTTCAGCTCCCTGCTTGACAAGAGAATGTCCGATACGATTCAGGCAACCCATGGCGCCATACAGGCAGCCTGCACCAAGAGAAGCGAACAATCCGATGCGGTCGCCGCGGAGCTGGCCCGTCTTGCCGAGGCAGCCGGAAAAATTGAGGATCTCATGGAAAAATTCCGCAAGAGAAGTTTGGGGTAAAAGTCGATATTGACCATGTATCCTGATCGGAGAAGCTTCCCTGCTGGAAGGCAAGATTCCCAGACACTGCACAATTGCATGAAAATGGGCTGCAGGCATCGAATCCTTCTTCCGCCTTTCCTCCCCTCTCTTCGTAGAGGGCGACTCCTTTTCTGATCATGATATTTTCATTGACAAACTCATTCGAGTCTGTTTAATGGGGCCGCGTTGTTGCAATTTCACTTCAATGGAACAGGTGATGGGGTTCACCTTTAATCGCTTTTATTGCTGATGACTCCTGCCAAAATCTCTTCTTTAGGAGTCATTGCATGGAAACGATTTATTCTGTCGCGGCATTCTGGTTTTTTGCCGCCGTCTTTTCCACCGTTTTAGCCAACCGTCTGAAAATCTCTATCGCCCTGATGGAAATCATCGTCGGGTCCCTCGTCGGGCTCGCAGCTTTTCATCTTGGTTACTTCGACAAACTTGAGCTGAATGCAGACTGGATGAAATTCTGCACAGGGACCGGCGCCATGTTGCTGACGTTTCTTGCCGGAGCGGAATTGAATCCGGACATTATGAAATCCAAGATCAAGGAAGTGTCCTTCATTGGATTGATTGGATTTTTCTCTCCTTTCATCGGCTGCTCTCTGATTGCACACTACCTTATGGGATGGAGTTTGAAAGCGAGTTTATTGTGCGGCATCGCTTTATCGACAACCTCCATGGCTGTGGTCTATGCCGTCATGCTCGAATACGGATTCAATGAAACGGAGTTCGGCAAAGGAATTCTGGGAGCCTGTTTCGTCAACGACCTGGGAACCGTGATCGCCCTGGGGCTGATATTCGCGCCTTTTACCTATAAAACGATCGTCTTTATTGCCGTAACCATTTTGTTGATGTTTACCCTACGCCCGATGACGAAGTTCATCATTCGACGATTCGCCTATAAAACCGCAGCCATCCGTGCGAAATGGGTTCTTTTCATGTTGCTGTCCATGGGGGTTCTGGCGCTATGGTCAGGAAGCGAACCCGTGCTGCCCGCCTATGTCTTCGGAATGATTCTGGCGAAAACCATGGAAGAAGACGGTCATTTTGTCAGGAGGCTTCGAACATTGACGGTAGGCTTTTTAACGCCTCTCTATTTTCTTCGGGCGGGCGCACTGGTGTCTATTCCGGCACTGCTCGCGGTGCCCGGCACCTTCCTTGTACTTTTAGTAGGCAAGGTTATTACCAAGATCGTAGGCCTATACCCCGTTATTCATCGTTTCCGGTATCGTAAAGATGAAAGATGGTACTATACATTATTGATGTCCACCGGACTGACATTCGGAACCATCTCCGCCCTTTACGGTTTAACACACGACGTCATCACCAAGGAACAATATTCATTTATCGTAGGGGCAGTCATCGCGAGTGCCGTGATACCCACTTTAATCGCGAACAAATATTTTCTGCCAAGACATCTGCTGGAAGCACCGATTTTGGATGATCAGGCGCCAGACGAAAAAGATATTATAAACAAACTGTAAATCTCGACATGTATTCCTTGATAAACTTCTGGATGATAATCACTTAAGGAGTTGCAAATTTCACCTGGAATTCAATCATCCGTTTGAAAAAAGCTGACCCCGACTTTGTATTTGAAGTCTTGCATTCAACCAAGAAAGCAACAAAGAAATGACTTCAGGAAGGATCATGGCAAGGCGGGTCTCTCGAAAAACCGGCACGTCAATAGTGCAAGTTTCAACCGGCATTCCATCAAATGTCCTGAATCACGGGCATCCGGTTAACTATCGAATAAATTCAACTGGTTGGACTGATGAGAGTTCAGGCATGTCTCAATATCCCTAAGGCTTTCTCTATACGTAAGCCCACCTTCGACAGCGGTAGGTAAACAAAATTGAAATTCTTAAGTAAAATTATAGTTATAAGTCGTTGTCGAATTTTTGGCGTTTGCCTACATTTTTAAGGGGTCACCTGGATATGCCGAATGCGTTGCGGTGGAGATATCTTTAGTTGTTTTAGGATGTTGACTTGTTCCGGTGTCGGTTCGGTGGTCTGTAATACCCGTCCTTCTTTTGAAAAAAATTCTCCAAGATGAAGGCGCTCCATTTGAGCTTTGATATGGTCCCAAGGCATGTTCGTTTTCCTCTCGGCAACCCTTACCAGAAGGAGTGCCAGGAAACAGAGGAACACATGGGCTTCGATCCGTTCATCCTTCCGGTGATAAACAGGTCTCAGATCCAGAGTCGT
>MVRU01000109.1 GCA_002067745.1 Syntrophus sp. PtaU1.Bin005 | reverse complement strand
GCGCCGTTGACACATACATGGCCCCCTGGGTGACCGGATGGACCGCGACGATGGCAAGGGCGTGCACCAGCTTCAGGACGGCCGCCGTCCCCAAAATCGTAAAGGTCATGATCAGCCATGTCGGCATAGCCTGTCTCCTGGTTCCGTTTGCCCCATCAGGGGCGGATCATTTCAGCGGGGCTTCCCGTAACCCGTCTCTTTTCCCTGAAATGCAGAACTCTCTGCTCCCGTGATCTTCTCAGGGGGCTGATGCGTGCCTGCCGCACCTTCAAAAACCCGAACTGCAGCGAAAGCAGTCTTTCAATTCCGCCAGTTTCCCCTTGTTCCACCCGGAGATGTGGCTGTAATACCGAGTAATCCGGGCCAGGCTCCGGACGGCTGTCCCTTCGCAGCAGGGGCACGCATCCCGGATTCCCCGCACCGTCCGCCGGCAGTCGGGGCACGTTGTGAACTCCGACGAGAACACAACTCCGGCACTCCGGGTTTCAAAAAACACCTGCCCGATAAAGGAGGCCAGGTCCTCTTTCGAAGGCCTTCTCTCCTCCAGCCTCAGGTTGGTCAGCGCCGAGCCTTCGAGAAAGGAATGAAAGAGTCCCTCCTGCCGGACGCGCTCCAGGGGCCGCACCTTCGCTGAAACATCGAGATGGGTGGAATTGGTATAGTACAGCCCCCCCCGGACCACATCGCCGCGAATGTGGCGGCCCGCCGGGGGAGAGAAATAGCGGAGATCCAGGCGGGCAAATCGATAGGCGGTCGTCTCCGCGGGGGACTGCTCCAGGATCAGCCTCAGGCCGTGTTTCCGGCTCAACCGGTCGACCTCCTTCTTCATGTGCCCGACGATTTTCAGCCCCAGCTTCAAGGCGGCGGAGGACTCGTGAAGGTGCTTTCCGCACGAGATCCGGACCAGTTCATTGAGACCCACCATGCCCACGAGATAAGCCATCCGATCGGGACGCAGATAGGGATGGCCGTCCCGGTTCATGGTCATCAGGGACAATGGGCCGGAGTCCCCGTGGCTCAGCAGCTCCTCGATAAAGGCTTTCTTCTGGAGGTGAGCCTTGACGGCCAGCTCCAGCTGGGCCGACAGCATTTTCAAAAGACGGCGGGCATCCCCGTCGGCCCGGTATCCCAGCCGGGGCAGATTCAGAGAGATGTTCTGCATGGAGGCGTTCCGCATCCGTTCCGGATTCTCCACATCGTCCGAATACGAGGGGGGTCGCCCCAGCGGAAGAGAGCCGCATTCCGAAAGCCTCAGGAGGCCGCCCCGGTCAAAAACGAGAAAGGGACTTCCCTTGTCGGCGGACGTTTCACAGAGATGTTCGAGAAAGTCGCGGCATCCGGGAGTCTGGAAAAAGGCCTCCGAAAGATGAACGATCGGCCGCGGAAAAACGAAAGGCTGTCCGGCGGCATCCCCCTCCCGGAAGACATCGCACAGGGACCACAGGAAGCGTTGCGCTTCGGGAAGATAGTCTCCGTAGCATTTCCCGGTCCTTTCCCCCCCCGGCCCCAGGGCCGGCGCATCGGCAAGATACTCCGGCACGTCCCAGGAGAGATGGATGTCGGTGAAGATGGATTGCCCCCCTGTCGCCGAAGCCAGCTGGGCGAATTCGTAAACGAACATCTGGGCGAGCTGCCGGATCGCTTCCTCCGTCATCCCCACCAGATAAGGGGCGAAGAAGAAATTCACTCCATGCCAGGCCACGACGCCGGAAAAATGGCCCTGCAGAATCGCCGCGTAGCGCACCATGTGGGCCAGCAGCACATCACCGTGGCGCGCGGGGCCGGCGACATTGACGGAGTGCGGCAGATCCATTCCGAATTTCTTGACGTACTCCAGGGATGAACAGATGCTGTAGGGGCGGTCGATATAGCCCAGGGAATGGATGTGGAGATCCCCCGCCGCATGGGCGTCACCCACGTCCCGTGAAAACACCTCATGAAGACCGTAGGCCCGCTTGATCCCTTCCGCCAGGATCAGATTGGTCGCCTCCGGATTGTGGGGAAGGTTGGCGTTTCCCCGGTGGGGATGGAGAATCAGCTGGCCGACGTCATAAAGGGGAAACCCCAGGCGGGCATGCTTTCCCCGGGCGTGCTCCAGCCCCCGCTCGATCAGTTTTGCGTCCACCAATTCGCGGATGAGCGTTGAGGTGAGCAGGCTGATTCCGGAATTCATGAGCTGCTTCTCCACTTCGCGGCTCACCGCATCCGCCGTGCCGTCATCGATGTCCGTTTCCCGGATCAGGGCATCGACGATCCGCTGCCGGTTCCATCGGACGATCTCCTCATCCGATGTGCGTACGAAAAGGGTCAGATCCGTCGTATCGCGGCCACCCTTCGTCTCCGATTTTTCCACACCCAACCACCCCCTCTCAGGGAAATATTCTCCGGCCCTTTACCCTATCCCCGCCCAAAGATCAAACGACAATATAGAGGCACATTTAATGCAAAACAGGATTCCGGCAATTCTCAAAACACCTCTTTTTAAAGGACTCCTTGCATGGGAACAGACAATCTTATATTTCTGGAAGTGCTTGAATGGTTTGATGAATCCGGCAGAGAACTCGTCCACAGGATCCCCGAGGCGGGCTCGGGGGAAATCAAGTGGGGCGCGCAGTTGACCGTCAGGGAAAGCCAGGCGGCCGTCTTCTTTTACAACGGCAGGGCCTGCGACGTCCTCGGTCCGGGGCGGCATACCCTGAAGACGGCGAACCTGCCCATCCTGACGAAAATCCTGAGCATCCCCTGGGGAATGAGGAGCCCTCTGCGGGCGGAGGTTTTCTTTGTCAGCAAGAAGGTCTTCCCCAATTTGAAATGGGGAACACGCGATCCGGCGGCCTTCCGGGATGCGGAGCTCGGCCTTATCCGTCTGCGCGCCTTCGGCATGTTCAACATCCGCGTTCTGAACCCCCTGCTTTTCATCAACGAGCTGGTCGGCACCCAGGGCGTATTCACGACGGAGGCGATCGCGGAATACCTGAACTCCGTCATCGTATCCTTTTTCAACGACTACATGGGCGAGAACATCGACACGATCTTCAATCTTCCCGCCCGCTACTCGGAGATGTCCGGGGCTTTGCGGAGCCTGCTCGAGGGCGAGTTCTCCCGCTTCGGCCTGGAGCTCGAAGAGCTTTACATCAACGCCATTACCCCCCCTCCCGACGTGCAGAAGGCCATTGACGACAAAAGCCGCCTTGGCGTTTTCGGTGATCTCAATTCCCTCGTGAAGATGAAAGCGGCCATGGCCATGGAAAATGCCTCCTCGTCACAGGGTGAAGCCGGAGCCGGACTGGGCATGGGTATCGGGCTGATGATGCCCGGCCTGTTCGCAGAGTCTTTTCGGACGGCTCAATCGGGCTCCCCGCCCCCCCCGGATTCCGCTACGGCGACAAGCTGTCCGGTCTGCAGAAGGCCCTTCCCTCCGGAAGCTAAGTTCTGTCCGCACTGCGGAAGCTCTCTTGCGGCAAGGCGCGTCTGTTCGGCCTGCGGCGCCGCCCTGCCTGAAGGGGCGAAATTCTGCTCCGCCTGCGGCGCCGCGGCAGCGATTCCGGCATCCCGGACCTGCGGCAGATGCGGGACGGCCAACGACTCTTCTTCGGTTTTCTGCCACCGGTGCGGTGAACGCCTCTAATTGGTCCGTTGAATATTCCTGCCCTCAGTGCGGCGGGCCGATCTCCCTGGAGGAAACGGACCGGCTGGTTACCTGCCCCTTCTGCCGGACCCGGGTGTATCTCGTGGCGGAGGATTCCTTCCGGTACCTCCTGCCGCCTGCCGAAGGAATTTCACAACCGCTGCACTTTATACCCTACTGGCGCCTGAAAGGGCTCACATTCCTCTTCCAGCCCACCGGCATCGCCGCGCGCTTTACCGACGCCAGCTTCCTCTCCCTTCGGCACAGGGGGCTTCCGCCATCGCTCGGCCTCCGGCCGCAGGCGATGAAACTTCAGTTTGTCACCTCCCGGGTTTCGGGCCGATTTCTTTCCTCCGACCGGACGATCCGGGATTTCCTGCCTCTGCTGGCGGCTCAGGATGGAAATGCCGCGGCCCTGCGGGCCTTTGTCGGGGAGACGGTGAGCCGGATCTACGCCCCTTTTTACTTCCGGGACGGCCGCCTTTATGACGCCCTGTTGAAGCGGGCCGTCCCCACCGCGACAGACCTGGATCCGTCGGCCATCGAGGGCGCCCCGGAAATTTCCCCCTGGAATGTCTCCTTTGTCTCGACCCTCTGCCCCTCCTGCGGCTGGGACCTGCAGGGTGAAAAGGACGCCCTGGTACTTGTCTGCCGGAACTGCGGCTCCCTCTGGCAATGCCGGAGAGCCGGCCTGGAGAGGATCCCTTTTGCCAGCCTCGCCGACGGCCCGGCGCCTCTTCATTACCTTCCCTTCTGGCGGATGAAGGTGCGCATGGAAGGCCTGGAACTGTCCAGCCTGGCGGATCTGGTCCGCATCGCCAACCTGCCCCGGGCGATCTCCCCGGAGCTGCGGAACACACCGATCTATTTCTGGTCGCCTGCCTTCAAGATCAACCCGGCCCAGTTTCTCCGCTGGGGCCGGCAGATGACGATCGCCCAGCCGTCGGGGGAATCGCCGGATCATCTCCCGGAAGGCACCCTTTACCCGGTGACCCTGCCCGTCACCGAAGCCCTGGAGGGCATCCGCGTGACGCTGTTCGGCATGGCCACCAACAAGCGCCAGGCCTTGTCCGTTCTTCCCGGCATCCGCATCTTCCCCGAAGAGTCCCTGCTGGTCTATCATCCTTTTCATCCCGGTTCCCGGGAGCTCGTCCATTCCCGCATGGGGCTGACCGTCGACCGGACGGCCATGTCCTACAGCACCCAGCTCTAGCGCCCCGCCGTCCGGCTTGGGGCAGGCCCTGCAAAGAACCCTCCGCTTGTCCTCGAAGACCTCCTTGTACATCCTTTTGACTTGTATTATAAGGCATCTTAATTCGCGTTAAGGAGGAAGAATTTCAGCATGGCCCGGGATCCCCGCAAAGTCATCTACTCCATGATCGGAGTGACCAAGGTTTACGACAAGAAACCGGTTCTCAAGGACATTTCCCTGTCCTATTTTTACGGAGCCAAGATCGGCGTCCTCGGACTGAACGGGTCGGGCAAGAGTTCCCTGCTGCGGATCCTGGCCGGGGTCGATACGGAGTTCAACGGCAAGACGATCCCCTCGCCGGGATATTCCATCGGGTTTCTGGAGCAGGAGCCGCAGCTGGATGAGGCCCTGACCGTCCGGGACATCGTGGAGCAGGGCGCTGCCGCTACGGTGGAACTCCTGGCGGAATACAACCGGATCAGCGAGCAGTTCTCCGACCCCATGTCCGATGAAGAGATGACCCGCCTGTGCGACCGGCAGGCGGAGGTCCAGGACAAGCTGGACGCCATGGACGCCTGGGACCTCGACGCCCGCCTGGAAATGGCCATGGACGCCCTGCGCTGCCCGGCGGGAGACACCCCCGTGAAGGTTCTCTCCGGCGGCGAGCGGCGGCGGGTGGCCCTCTGCCGCCTCCTCCTGCAGAGG
>MVRU01000108.1 GCA_002067745.1 Syntrophus sp. PtaU1.Bin005 | reverse complement strand
CGGGAAAGCGTGCGGGGATCGGCAGCCGATATCGGCCCTGCACCTTCCCGTAATCAGCGAGGGCCAGGGTTGCCGTTCCGCTCAGCGACTCTTCGCGCCAGGCCCAGGTGACCTCCGCCTTGTCGATGTGTGCCGTGATGTCCAGATTCCCTCTGCGCTGGCGGATTGCCCCCTGGGCGAGGGAAACCGATCCGGCGAGCTCAAAGCGCTTTGCAGGGCGGATCACACCGGTGAGGCCGCCCCCCAGAAGCCCGCGGATCTCGACGCCGGGTTCACTGGGAAGCCAGGGGCGGAGGAGGGCAAGGTCGACGTGAGACCATCTGGCCTTGAACTCTCCCCGGTCCGGCACGAAAGAGCGGACTGGAAAGGCGCAGTAAAATGTGCCGTGGAGCATGCCGTCCTTTTGCAGCCCGATTTCCAGCGTGCCGCTGAGCCCTTTTTCGCTACCCAGGAGGGCCGCATCCAGCCGCCGCACGGTGATGTGCCTGCCTTCAGCTCCGATGGTGCCCCTGAGGTCGGTCCTGGCCTTCAGGGAAAAATGGTCCCTGCTCGCCAGGTCAAGGCGAAACTCCCCGTTTGCCACACCCCTCGCCTGCGCCGCCGTCAGCCAGGGGTCGAAGCGGGCGAGATTCAATCCACTGATGCGCAGGGAGGCGTTTCCGCGCAAGCCGGGGCGGAAGAGGTCCGCAGCGGCTTCGATGCGCTCCCCGGGTGTCCCGGTTACGACGAGGGGGCCCAGGGACATCCGCTCCTTTCCCAGGGAAAGGGCTGCAGGTGCGGACAGGTGCCACGGACCGACAGCGTCGCGGCCGGAAAAACGGAGGAGGTGTCCCTGCCACCGCCCGTCGGCATAACCGCCGGCAAGTTGTAGGAGCGTCTCGGCGCCGGGAGCGCTCAGCGCGGCCTGGATCGTGTGTCGCGTGCCCGTTCCCAGCGCTTCCAGGGTGGCGGCATTGACGCGCA
Organism: Syntrophus sp. PtaU1.Bin005; assembly: GCA_002067745.1. Lineage (GTDB taxonomy): Bacteria > Desulfobacterota > Syntrophia > Syntrophales > Syntrophaceae > Syntrophus > Syntrophus buswellii. Next base: position 4,643 of record MVRU01000108.1, on the reverse strand, counting down.
GGCCGTTGTAGGCAACCGTGTGCAGTGTCGCGGACATGTGCAGCGGATCGTCCTGCTTCGGGCCGATTCGGGCGGTCAGATCCGCCGAATCGATCCGGAGGCCGTCCGACGCCAGGGCCCGGGCGCGTCCGCGGATGGCTCCGCTGAACCGGTCTTCATCCCTGCGTATCCAGCCGTCGGCATTCAACGTTCCGGATGCCCCGGGAACGAGCCTGGAAAGATCGCTGATCCTTGCGTCCAGGGCCAGCCGCTTGTCCAGTTCGCCCGCCGCATGGATAGAGAAGCCCCTGCCGTGAAGGTTCAGGAATTCTATCCGGATGCTCTCTCCGGCGAAGGCGCCGCGCACATTTCCCGTCAGCGTCCGGCCGTGAAGCCGGCTTTCGAGGAGGGTCCCCTGGAGATCGCCCTGCAGGGGCGCATCCCCTGCCTTGAACAGGCTGCCGGCCAGATCGAAATTGATGAGTCCCTTCCAGTCTGGGGTGATGCCTGAGGGGTCCAGCTTCCTTCCCCGGATGGCGCCTTCCAGGCGAACACCGCCGGTCCAGTCGATTTTCAGGTCTCCCCCGAGGGTTCCCTTCAGGATCGTTCCCGCCAGGGAGGTCAGTTTCATGCCCTTTTCATGGCCCTCGTAGGCGCCGGAGAAACGAAGGGCGTGCCAGCCGGGGCCGGTGTTGGCGATGGCAAAGCGGCCCCGGTAATTTCCCGTGGTTCCGGCAAAGCTCAGCGTTCCTTCCATGTTTGTCGCCGTGCCGATCTGCCGGGCCAGGTCGACACCGGCGGCCTGAAGCTCCACCGTCATCGAAGGGTCGATGGAGCTGAAGTCGATGGCGGCCCCACCGGTGAGTGTGCCGTGCAGATCCTCGCCGGTGAGGCGGAGATTGCGGAAACGGAGGGCCTTCTGCTCCACGCCCGCTTCACCCGACAGCGCCACGCCCGGCATTTCCTGGTCATTTCCCCCTGCCCCGGCGAAGGTGAATGCCCCCGCCGCCTGTTCCGGCTCTCTGGCCGGTTGAAGGCGGGTATGCAGAACGAAGCGCTCCAGGCCGCCGATAGACTTCTCCGGATAGAGGGTCAGGTCGGTCACGAGGGAAGGGCGGTTCATGCCCATGTCGATCGTTCCCTCCACCTTCAGAGACGGCATGGCGGCGCGAACCCCCGCCAGGATGAGATGACCGCTTTGCCATCGTGCGGTGCCGGAAAATTCATGAACAATGACGGGCGGATCGCTTCCCTTTCGGTATTCGAGGCCGTTCAGGCCCAGGCGCGACACCTCCAGCGTGACGAAATGTAACGCATCCGGCAGCTTCGGCCATTTCAGGGAAAGGGGGGTTCGAGGCCCGTCATCCCGGATTCTCACGCCTCGTGCGGCAATCCTGCCGATATCGACGTGCGCCAGCAAGAGATAGAGCGGATTCCATTCGAGGGCCAGCCGGTCGATTTCCACCGTCTGCTGCGCCGATCCGATCCGTATTCCAGAGAGATCCAGCCGGTCGGACAGCCGCCCCTCCACGGAGCGGATGCTGATTTCGGCCGACGCCAGGCGGCTGAGGGTGTTCACCAGCCATCGGGCCCCCGCCGTCGTTCCGGCCAGCCAGGCCATCCCGCCCATCACGATGCCAAGGACGAAAAGCAGGATTCCCAGCGACAGAAAACAGCCCCGCCGCCTCATAGCTGGAACCCCACGGTGAAATGGATGCGGTATGAAGGATCATCCCTTCCGATCTGGCGGGCGATAGAGAAATTCAGGGCGCCGACGGGAGTGTAGTAGTGGACACCGACTCCAGCCCCCTGATGGAGCCGGAAGGAGGAGAACGAGTCGAAGGCGTTCCCGGCATCGTAAAACACAGAGACGCTCCAGTCCTTGTAGAGGGCCCGTTCAAGCTCAACGCTTCCGGACAGAAGGTGCTTCCCTCCCGCCAGATCGCCCTCCGAGTCCCGCGGAGCGAGGGATTTATAGGCATACCCCCGGACGCTCTGATCGCCGCCGGCAAAAAAGCGCAGTGACGGGGGGAGCTGGCTGAGGGGGTCGCTCAGGACCGTGAGCGCTGCGGCTGCCCGGGTATGGAGTGTCAGGCTCCACGGCAGCGGCGTCAAACGGCTTCCCTCGGCGATTCCCTGGAACAGGCCCATTTCCGACCCCAGGGCTTCGTGGGTTCCCCGCACCTCCACCATGTAGCGGAATCCACTGCGGGGATGGGTTGGATGGTCATAACGGTCATCGGCCAGGCGCAGACCCGGCAGAACGGAGAAATATCGTGAATTCCCCTCCCCGAGAGTGCTGTCTTCGTAGAGAAGCCGGAGATAGGCCGCACCGAGCATTTTGGCCCGGAAGCTTCGATTCAGGGAGAATTCCGACGATACCAGGCGGCTGCGGTAAGCGTCGATGTCCTCCTGCTGGAGGTTTATCTGCGCGGAGAAAAAGCTTTTGGCATCGGGGATGCCGTGAATGATGTACGTGGAGGCCAGCCCTTGAAGGCGTTCGGAAATAAAGAGATTTTCCGATATCTCGTGTCCGCGGGAAAAAAGATTCAAGTCGCGGTACCGGACGGTGAAGCGGGCGCCGGTGTCCGTACCATAACCGAGCCCCGCCCTCAGGCTTTGGGACGGCGCCTGGGTAAGCTCGACCGTCACAGGCACGGTGTTTCCCGGGGATTCGCTTGCTCCCGGAATGACCCGCACCTCCCGGAAGCGTTCGGAGTCCAGGTAGTTGCGCTGGGTCTCCACGAGCCTGGCGGGAGAGAAGATCTCCCCCGTTCTGAAGGTTACGTACCTCTGCAGAAAGGTTTCCGGGTAGTCGGGAGCCCCCTTGATGGTGAGTTTTCCGAAGCGGTGCCGGTCTCCCGTTTCCAGGACGAGCCCGATGCGGGAGGTGGAAAGGGACTCGTCAATGAGGATCTCGTGGACTGAAAAATGCGCATCCCGGTAGCCCATCTCCTGGGCCCGCCCCTGAAGGGCCGCCTTGGACCGTTCATAAAGCTGATGCAGGAGAACGTCCCCTTTTCTAAGGGGGAAAGCGCCTGCCATCTCCTGCAGGGGGGCCTCCTGTGAGCCGGAGCCCTGGATGGCCACCTTCACCTCGTCGACTCGAACAGCATCTCCCGGGGAAATCTCCACCCGCAGAAGATGGCTCCCTTCCTCCGGCGTTTCAGTCACCACCTTCACCTGGGCCCTGTAATAGCCGAAAGGCTCCAGGGCCCTGCGGGCATTCTCCTCCGCCTGGGCGGCGAAGCGCTCCAGCCAGAGCAGGTCCACCCTACCTTCACGCACCAGGCCGGGGGGGATGGCCAGGGCGGCCTGAACGTTTTTCAGGGCCTCGCCCTCCAGCCCGACGACGAGAACCCTGACCGGATCGGCTGACAGAAGCCGCGCGGGGAAGAGCAGAAGCATCACAGCCAGAAGCGCCGCCGAACATCTCCTGAACCTGGCCCTGCCGGGCCGATCAAACCTCTTCATTCCTATTGGGCCTGCCTTTCCAGGATTGACGCACGCAAGCCGCATCCCAACACAGTGGTGCAGGCGGGTGTGCATTTGTTGCGCATCTATGCTATGAAATTAGACTCAAAAGGATACAATCTCAAGGTGAAAATAAAAGAGAGAAACAGGGTGCGCCATGTGCCGGAGGGGTTGAATTCTTCCGTGTACCGCATTCCGGAAGGGATGTGCACAAAATCGCGTTGGCGGATCCGGGATGAAGGAGAGCGGAAGTTCTATGGGGCGGAGCAGTGTGGTGCAGTGCGGGGCGGTTAGAACATGATACCGATTGAATATGTCATCCTGATCGGCTCGCTCCTGATCATTCTCAGTATCGGTGTTGCCAGGCTTTCCGAAAACCTGGGTGTGCCAGTCCTGCTGCTCTTTTTGGGCATCGGCATGATGGCGGGTTCGGAAGGTCCCGGAGGGATCTATTTCGACGATGCGGCACTGGCTCAGGCAATCGGCGTCATGGCCCTGATTTTTATCCTTTTTGCGGGGGGGCTCGACACCCGATGGCCGGAGGTCAAGCCAACCGTCTGGCAGGCGACAAGCCTCGCCACTCTCGGCGTTCTTCTTACGGCGGTTTTGGTCGGTCTCTTCGCATTTTACGTACTCAAGCTTTCCCTGATCAGCGGACTGCTTCTCGGAGCGATCGTTTCTTCAACCGATGCCGCCGCCGTTTTTTCCGTCCTCCGTTCCAGGAGCATCAGTCTGAGGGGGCAGCTCAAACCTCTTCTGGAACTCGAATCGGGCAGCAATGATCCCATGGCTGTTTTTCTCACCGTGGGCATCCTTCAGCTCATGACGATTCCTGGTACGTCCCTGGGGTCCATCGCCGTTCTCTTTGCCGTCCAGATGGGTCTCGGGATCGTTTTCGGCCTGGGATTGGGAAAACTGATGGTCCTGATGTTCAACCACATGAAATCCGCTTATGAAGGGTTCTATCCCGTTTTCGCCATGGCAGCCGCGTCATTCATTTACGGTTCGACGGCGGCCTGCGGGGGCAGCGGCTTCCTTGCCGTTTACATCGCCGGGTTGATTGCCGGAAACAGTGAATTCATCCACAAGAAGAGCATGCTGCGTTTCTTCGACGGTTTTGCCTGGCTCAGTCAGATCACCATGTTTCTCACCCTCGGATTGCTGGTTTTCCCCTCCAGGATCATCCCTGT
>MVRU01000107.1 GCA_002067745.1 Syntrophus sp. PtaU1.Bin005 | reverse complement strand
CCACGCCATTTTCCGAAGAGGATCACGGGACGCTCGGCCAGAACATCGGGCAGGGAAACCGGTTCCACATCATAAGCGGAAAAGCCTTCAAAATCCACCTTCACCTGGGTCAGTACCGGTGCAGAAATCATGGCGCGGAAGCGCTCCGCCCTGGACTGCGCTGTTTCCCGCTTGTCGATGATGAAAGGCTCGCCCATGCCGGTCCGCGCCATCCCTTCGATGAGGTGGCGGTTGACGCTCGTCCCGATTCCGAAGGCAAACAGGTTGGCGTTGTCGAGATTGTGCCGGATGAGATCGAAGACCTCTTCCTCAACGGTCACATAGCCGTCGGTGACGACGACCAGGGTCCGCGAGTCCTGTTCGCGCTTTTTGAGGGAGAGGGCGCGCTTCAGGGCCGGCAGTATTTCCGTTCCGCCGCCGCCCCGCTGGCCCTCAATGAGAGCAATGGCCCGCCGGACATTTTCCGCCGTGGCCGGCAGGGACTCCTCGGACATCAGGGACGAACCCCCGGAGAAGAGCAGGACGTTGAACCGGTCCGAGGGGCGCAGGCCGCCGATCAGGTTGGCTAGTAGCTGCTTGGAGATGTCCAGGGGAAAGCCGTACATCGATCCCGAAACATCGACGATGAAGATGTATTCCCGGCCGGGGATCTGTTCGGGGGCAATCCTTCTGGGCGGCTGCATCATCAGGAGGAAGAAGTTCTCCTGTTCGCCCCGGTAGAGGAGCAGGCCGGATTGGACGTTGTCGCCGTCAAGGCGGTAGCGGAGGATGTAATCGCGGTTTCCCCCCGACTTTTCCGACGGATCGAGCAGGACTTGAGCCCGGGCCGGTCCTTGAAACGCTGTGTTCACGGAATGGGAGGGGCTGGAGATGTCCCGGACCGGCAGACCCGTTGCCAGGCTGACCGATATGTCAAAATCGTAGGGAGGGGCTTCGCCGGAATGAAGATAGGGGTTGGCGCTCCACGATTCTGAAGGCGGCGCCGAATCGGCCTGCGTATTGGAATAGCGGGGGCCGACGACGGCGGGATAAACGAATTCGTACACCCGGTTTTCCGGCATGAGCAGTTCCGTGTATTTCAACTCCACCGCGATCTCGTCTCCCGGCAGGATGTTGGCCACATTCATCTGGAACACATTGGGCCGCTGCTGCTCCAGGAGAGAGGCGCTCCGCCCCTCGTTCCGGGCCTGCTCGTAGTCCCGGCGCGCCTCATCGCGCTTCTTGATTCTGGCCTCGATGACCCGCTTGCCGATCGTCATTTTCATGCCGTAGACGGCGGCCCTTGTGGAGGCGGGAAAGACATAGACCGCCTCCAGAGGCTTTTTCCCCTCATTGCGGTAGCGTTGGGTGACCGTTACATCGGCGATCACGCCGGAGATAGTGACCGCTGCGGAGGTGGCTTTCAAGGGAAGCCGATCCAGGGTGGGGCTGTCGCTTTTTACCAGAAAATAGGGGGACAGGGTGCGGTCCTCCGCCGATCTGTCCGGTTGCGACAGGGCGGCATTCCAGGGAAGTATGACGGCCGTCACGATCAGGACGGCCAGCAGTCTGCTCAATCTTTTCATGGCAATCTCCTCTGAGGCGAAAATGTGTTTCCGACTTATGAAAGCTTAGACAAGGAAGGTTCTCGAAAAGTTCCCAAAAAAATGAAACGGGCCCGTCCGTCCTCGGGGCGGGGTTCATCGGGGCACCCTTTGAGCCACGGCCCGCTTCCGGGGAACTGACGGGGATGTGGCAACATAACAGGGGTCTCGATGGGAGCGCTCTGATTGCGGAGGAACCCGGAGCGGTCAGCCTCGATGTGCGGGATGTTTGAACATGCCGTTGAACGTTCCGGCAGGAGTCGGCCCGAGGGCGCGCCAAAGAAATCCTGCCTTCGGTAGAATGCCGGTCCGTCAGGATACAGGGATTTCGGGGAGGGCGGATTCCTGCCGGGCACGGTCCAGTTCATGCCGGACGGCCACCCCGATTTTTTCCAGGATATAAGGTTTCCGGACGAACGTTCCGGCGCCCATTTTCTGCGCGTTGCGTACCCGCTCCGTTTCTGAAAAGCCGCTGACGATTACGGCCTTCTGCCCGGGCTCGATCTCGCGGATTCTCCGGAAGGTCTCCATTCCGTCGATTCCCGGATCCATGATCATGTCCAGCACCACAAGATCGGCTTTTTTCCTGTGGATGCGCTCGACGGCCTCTTCTCCGCTGGCGGCGGTCTCAACGTGATAACCGAGCTTGCTCAGCATGCTCATCGCCAGTTCCCTCTGTTCCTGAACATCATCCACAACGAGAATGGATTCTCCCCTGCTTCGGTAGGAATCGGGCGAAACCGCCTGCCTCCGCTGGACGGCCTCTTCCCTGGTGACCGGGAAGTAAAGGGCAAAGCTGCTCCCCCTGCCCTCCTCGCTCTGAACGTCGATGTGACCCTGGTGGTCCTTCACGGTACCCCAGACGACGGACAATCCCAGTCCGGTTCCGCTTCTTCCCATCACTTTCTTGGTGTAGAAGGGCTCAAAAATCTTGCCCAGGTCCTCCGTAGAAATCCCGTTGCCGGTATCGGAAACCGTCAAGACGAGATAATCCCCCTCCTTCATCTCCTCGTATCCCTGCAGGGGCTTGTCCAGGTGCCGGTTCTCCGTCCGGATCGTGACCTCTCCCCGCCCCGGGATGGCCTCGGCTGCATTGGAGACCAGGTTCATGACCATTTTCCCCAGGTGAACGGGCGACCCCCTGAGGTTCAAAAGGCTCTCGTCAAGGTCTGCCGCGATCTTCACATCAGGATGGTAAGAGTTCATCTTTTCAAACTCCGGACTTTTGAGATAGTCCAGAATCACTGTGTTCAGATTGACGACTTCCGAAACGGTGACCCCTCTTCTGGCCAGCGTCAAAAGATCCTGGATAATGGCCGCGCCCTTAACGCAGGATTTCATGATGGAATCCGCGTATCTGCTCATAAGGCTCTGCGGAGGCAGCATTTCCAGGAGCAGTTCCGAATAGCCGACCATGACCCCGAGAACGTTGTTGAGATCGTGGGCGACACCTCCGGCCAGCGTTCCCAGGGCTTCCATTTTCTCGGCGCGCTTCAGCCGCTCCTCGAGTCGCTTGCGCTCCGTGATATCCTCGACAGCTACCACCGCTTCCTGGGAAGGCGCTGCAGATGGCAGAAGCGCCGCGCTCAGAATGACATTGCGCAGAGCGCCGTCCTTGCGCCGGTTGATGGTCTGAATGGAAGCGGTACCCTGCGATGAGAGCTGAAGAAACAACTCCCGCTCCGCCTGCCGATACTCCGCCTCATCGCGGTACATCATCCGGGCGTCTTTTCCGATGATTTCGGTTTCGGAATAGCCGAAGCTGTCGCACCAGACCTTGTTGACCCGCTGAAAGACATGATCCTTGATCGTGGCAAGACCGATGGGAGTGGCGTTGAAAATGCCGCGGAGAGCCGCTTCCGCCTGCCGCAGTTCCTCCTGGCGGGTGCGAAGCTCGCGGCGCTTTCCGTAAAGCGACGCTGCGAGCAGGGTGAGCATGACGGCGACCACGGCAAGGCCTGCCAGGGGAACCGCCCGCAGGGCCACGGTCCACATCCATTCGCTGGCGGCAATGTCCATGCCGAAGACCATCTGTACGCCGCCGGTTGCCGGTTTGGGCTGTGGCACGAATGCACTTACCCAGGTTCCCCAGCGGTCCTCATAGGGGCCTCTGACGGCGGCCCGTCCGGTGTCGAAAACGGCGTGAAGCTCTTTCGAGGCTTCGCTGTAGACCTGTCCAGGCGGTGAACAGTCCCTTGAGGTATGGGGTTCCGAATCCACATGAAAAACGATGGAGCCATCCGGCCTGCGGCTTATGAGGTACAGGAAACGGCACCTGGGATTGGAGCGGCGGATGTTGGCCAGCTGCGCCTTGATCCGCAGATAATCGGGTGAGGTGAGGTCTGCCGCCGTTCCTTTCAGCGAAGTCATCCGCTGCGGGTTGATGGCCGTGGCGATCATGGCGACCTGCGGAAGCAGGTCGGTGCGGAGTTCCCGGTCGGCTCGAAGCATGGCCAGACACGTGGAAACGATGATCACCGTCAACACGGACAGGGCAAAGAGAAGGCGGAATGCACCATCCGAAAGGTGAAATTGTATTGAGCGGGAAGTGGGCGTATGCTTTGATTCCATTCCATTCATGAGCGGCTTCGTGCCCCCGGCAGTCAGCCTGACTGGGCCTTGTCCGCCTTATTTTGAAAATCGTTGATCCCTTCGTGCGGGAACACTCTTGGACTTGCATAAACTGCTCCATACCCGGGCCATGGAACGGCCTTTCCGGGGAGGTTTACTGGAGGAGATTCTCTAGGGCTGCCCGCCGTTGAGATAAGGCCGGTCGTTGAATAACTCGATGTCCGCCGATCCGTTGCAGAATCGAATGACGGTTCTGGAAGCGGGATCGACGCAGAGGGATCGGAATTCGGCGAGGGGAAGGTTTTTGATCCTGCAGAGAATGGACGCCAGGGTAAAGTTGTGGGCAACGACCAGCGCGTTTCGGGAGTTGGCGAGGATGCCCTCGATGACCTTCCAGGCCCGGGTTTGGACATCCAGAAAAGATTCCCCATGGGGCATGCCTACCGAAGCCGGATCAGCAAGCCATTTCCTGAGGAAGTCCCTGTGGTGCGCCATCAGCTCCGGGATCGTGAGGCCTTCAAAATCGCCATGGTTCATTTCCGTCAGATCGGATGACAGGTGAAGGGGGGCCTGGTGAAACTCGTTGATGATTTCAGCCGTTTTCCGGGCGCGAACCAGGGGGCTCGAATAGATCGAAGCAATCGGGAAATCCTTCAGGGAAAGGGCAAGCCGCCGGACTTGATCCAGCCCGGCGGCGCTCAGGTCTACATCGGTTAAGCCCTGGATTCTTCTTTCCTCGTTCCAGGGGGTTATGCCATGTCGAACCAGAATCAGGATCATCTTTTCTCCGCGAATGCGCCTTTTCGCGAAATCAGGGCGTCTTGAGGGTTTTCAGAAATCCAAGGACGGCGGCGTTGAAGCGTTCGGCCTGTTCCACATTGACCAGGTGGGCCGCACCGGGAATGACGTTCAGCTCGGAGAAGAGAATTCGCTCATGCAGATAAACCGCCTCCGAGACGGGGGTCCCCTCGTCCTGCTCCCCGACGATGACGAGGGTCCGGGCGGAAATGCCGGATATCGCCCGGCGGAGGTCCAGGGGGCGGATCGCTTCGCAGCATCCGCAGAACCCTTCGATGGACATGTTCAGGATCATCCCGCGGATCTCGTTCACCTCTTCCGGCAGGCGCTCCTGGCCCGCCCTGGTGAACCAGCGGTCGATCGTGGCATCAGCCACGGCCGCCATTCCATTCTTCCGGACCATCTGGATGCGCTCGTCCCAGACTTCCGGAGACGCCGTGTAGGACGTCGTGTCGGAGAGGATCAGGGAGAGCAGGCGCTCCCCATGGAAGGCCCCCATCATCTGGCCTGTCATGCCCCCCAGGGAAAGTCCGCAGAAATGGACCTTCTCCAACCCCAGAGCATCCAGCAGCCCCACGGCGTCCAGGGCCAGCATTTCCATGGAATAAGGGCCGGGCGGGGAGGCCGACTGCCCGTGGCCGCGGCTGTCATAACGCAGCAGCCGGTAACCGGCTTCCGCCAACGCAGGCGCCTGAAATTTCCATATCCTGAGGTCTGATGCCAGAGA
>MVRU01000106.1 GCA_002067745.1 Syntrophus sp. PtaU1.Bin005 | reverse complement strand
GTAAAGCTCGTTTTTCTTTTCCGTGATCTTGAAAAGCGGCGGCTGGGCGATATAGAGATATCCCTTTTCCACGAGCTCCCGCATCTGGCGGAAGAAGAAGGTCAACAGGAGGGTGCGGATATGGGAACCGTCCACATCGGCATCGGTCATGATGATGACCTTGTGGTAGCGGATCCGGCTGACGTCGTAATCCTCCTCCCCGATCCCCGTCCCCAGGGCCGTAATCATGGTCTTGATTTCCTCGTTCTGAAGCATCTTGTCGAAGCGGGCCTTCTCCACATTCAGGACTTTTCCCCGCAGGGGCAGGATAGCCTGGTTGCGGCGATCACGCCCCTGCTTGGCGGAACCTCCCGCCGAATCCCCCTCCACGAGATAAATCTCGCTTCGGGCCGGGTCCCGTTCCTGGCAGTCCGCCAGCTTTCCAGGCAGCGCCCCCACCTCCAGGGCGCTCTTCCGGCGTGTCAGCTCGCGGGCCCTCCGGGCCGCTTCCCGAGCCCGCGAGGCATCGAGGCATTTGCTCAGCAGCTGCTTGGCTGTCGTGGGATTTTCCTCCAGGTAGGTGCCGATTTTTTCGTAAACGATGCCTTCCACGAGCCCCCGCACTTCGGAGTTTCCCAGCTTGGTCTTGGTCTGGCCTTCAAACTGGGGATTGGCGACCTTGACGCTGATGACGCAGGAAAGGCCTTCCCTCAGGTCCTCTCCCCGCAGCGATTCCTTCCCTTTCAAGAGATTGTTGTTGACCGCATAGTTGTTGAAGACGCGCGTCAGCGCCGACCGGAATCCGCTCAGGTGCGTTCCCCCCTCCGTCGTGTTGATGCTGTTGGCAAAGGAAAAGATGTTTTCCGTGTAGGTGTCGTTGTACTGCAGCGCCACTTCCACGGTGCAGTCCTCCCGCGCTCCGGTGACAAAAATCGGCTCTTTGTGAAGGACCTTTTTGTTGCGGTTGATGTACTCGACGAAGGAGACGATGCCCCCTTCGTAAAAGAATTCGCTTTTCCGGTCCGTACGGTCATCGATCAAGGTGATGAAGATGCCGGAGTTCAGGAAGGCCAGTTCCCGGAGTCGGTTGGCGAGGATGTCGAAATTGAATTCCAGCTCCTCAAAGATCTCCTCATCGGGCTTGAAATAAACCTTGGTTCCCCGGCCGGAGGTCTGACCGGTCACGGTCAGCGGGTTCTGGGGCACGCCGCGGACATAGGATTGCGTATAAACCTTTCCGTCCCGGCGGACATTGAGTTCCAGGGAGCTGGAAAGGGCGTTGACGACGGAGACGCCGACCCCATGAAGCCCGCCGGAAATCTTGTAGCTGTCGTTGGAGAACTTTCCCCCGGCGTGCAGCTTGGTCAAAACCACCTCAGCGGCTGAGACTCCCGTTTCATGCATATCAACGGGAATTCCCCGTCCGTTGTCCTCCACCATGATGCTGTTGTCCACCCGGATTTTCACGGTAATCCGGTCACAGTATCCGGCCGACGCCTCATCGATGCTGTTATCCACCACTTCATACACCAGGTGGTGCAGACCATCCTTGCCGATGCTGCCGATATACATGGCCGGCCGTTTTCTGACGGCTTCCAGGCCTTCCAGGATTTTAATACTTTCAGCGGAATAATTGTCCGTTGTCATTTTTTCTGATCTCTCTTCCATACTGCTCTGTTGAATCACTTTGTTATTTTTCCGTTCCTACGCCCTCAAAGCTTCAGCGGCATCACGACGCAGAGGAAACGGTCGTTGTGGACGGGAAGAATAAGCGTCGGCTTCATGAAGGCGCCGATGCTCATCATCACTTCCTCTTCCCGGATCACCTCGATAGCGTCAATGAGGTAATCCACGTTGTATCCGACCTGGATCTCGTCTCCGGAGTAAGCCACTTCCAGTTCGTCATTGGCCTCTCCCACATCGGGATTGTTCGAGTTCATAACGATTTTGCTGGAGGACACCGTCATCACCACGCCGTTGTACTGCTCCGTCGAGATGACCTTCATGCGCCGGAGGGCGTGCAGAAGCAAATCGCGGTTGAGGATCACCCGGGCTCCCTGCTCGCTGGGGATCACCCGCCGATAGTCAGGATACGTCTCGTCGATCAGGCTCACCTTCAACAGGGTGTTGGCGGTCTTGAGAACAAACATTCCCCGGTCCGAACCGATCCGGATCTCTCCAGGCTCCGAATCGATGAGCTTCCGGATCTCGGCGATTCCCTTTCGGGGGAGAATGATGCCTTCCTCCAGAGAAAAGGTGGGGGTTCCCTCAAGTATGTCGAAGCATTTCGCAAGGCGGTGTCCATCCGTAGCGACCACTCTCAGAACGGTCCCCTGTTCCGTCTGCTCCGTCTCCATCAGGGCGCCGACCAGGTTCTTGCGCGTTTCATCGGTGGAGACGGCAAAGGCCGTCTTGGAAAGCAATTCCTTCAACAGGGCCGCTTGGACGGGATAAAGGGGAACCTCCTCGTCATAGACCACCGTGGGAAATTCCATGGCGGAGACGCCGGGAATCCGGTAGACGGCCTTCTGACTGGTCAGGGTGACCTGATTATGGTCATCGCAGTAGAAGTGGATGCCTTCCTCCTGAGTTTCCCGGATCATTTCGAAGAGTTTCTTCGCGGAGAGAGTGATTTCACCATCCCTGACAACCCGTGCTTCGTAACTGGCCACCAGGCTCAGTTCCCGGTCCGTAGCCACGATCTTTATCTGGCCGTCTTCTGTTTGGATCAACAGGTTCCCAAGAATGGGCATGGTGCTTTTTTTATCAACAATTCCCAGAGTTTTTTGAACACCATCCAAAAAAACCTGTCTCGAAATATCGAATTCCATGACCTTTCCCCATTTCATCCTAATTAGTTTTTTATTTTTCTTTGTTTATTTATTAAAAGATAGTTCTAGTAATAAGTCCTGTGGATTGCAGTCAAGAAACATAAATCCATTTGAATTTCGTTTTGTTATCATAAAAAAGACCTGTTGATAAGTCCCTTGTCGCCCTGTTAGTTCTTTTTAAGAAGCTGATCCTCAATTTCCTGGAGGAGCGCTTTCAACCTGGCGTCCGTCTCGAGCTGTTTGCGGATTTTGTTGTTGGCATAAATGACCGTGGAATGATCCCTGCCCCCGATCTTTTCCCCGATGTCCGGAAAGGAGCTTCCCGTCAGCTTCCTGGTCAGATACATCGCCATCTGCCTGGCCATGGCGGTGCTCTTGTTCTTGCTCTGAGATTTTATGTCGGAGATTTTCACGTTGCACTTGGCGGCGACGGACTTGATGATCTCTTCAAAGCTTACCTCGTCAGCCTCCCGCTGCCTGATGATGTCTTTCAGGACTTCCTTGACCAGGTCCAGGTCGATGTTTCTTCCCGTCACCGAGGAATAGGCGGCGATCCGGACGAGAAAGCCTTCCAGTTCGCGAATGTTCGATTCGGCATGGGAAGAGATGTAATAGGCCACGTTGGTCGGGACCAGGATGTTGTTTTCCTGGGCCTTTTTTTCCAGGATGGCGATCTTGGTTTCTATCTCCGGCGGCTGGATGTCGGCAATAAGCCCCCATTCGAAACGGGAACGGAGACGGCCCTCGAGGTTGGGAATGTCCTTGGGGAATTTGTCGCTGGTGACGACGATCTGCTTGCCCGAATCGTGAAGCGTATTGAAGGTATGGAAGAATTCCTCCTGGGTTCTTTCCTTGCCGGCGATGAACTGGATGTCGTCCATGAGCAGGCAGTCGATGTTGCGGAACTTTTCCCGGAACTGCGGCATCTTGTCAAAGCGGATGGAGAGGATCAGCTCGTTCATGAATTCCTCCGCCGAGACGTAGACCACATTCATGTCGGGGTAAATGGACATGCTCAGAAGCCCGATGGCGTTGAGAAGGTGCGTCTTGCCCAGGCCCACCCCCCCATAGATGAACAGGGGGTTGTAATTCTTGGCGGGCTGTTCGGCCACGGCCACGGAGGCTGCATGGGCGAACTGATTGGAGGATCCCACAACAAAGCGTTCAAAACTGTAATTGGGGTTCAAGGTCGGGTGCACCTTCTGCCTTCGCGTTTCCTGGGGTTGAGGTTCGACGGTTTTTTTCCTACGCGCCGGATTGGTCGCGGAGCGGGGAAGTTTTTCCGATTCCGGAAGAATAATAAAATCGATTAAGTACTCTTTTCCCGCTGAGCTGGAGAGGGCCTGGGAAATCACCTCTCGATAGTTTTCCGTCAGCCAGTCTTTGAAAAACTTGTTCGGCACCGATAAACTGGCGCGATTGTTCTCGATCGATGCCAGTTTCAGCGGACGAATCCAGGTTTCATAATTCTGTGAACTTATTTTTTCCTTAATAATTTTAATACTTTCTTCCCAGATATTCTCCACTTTGTAACACCTATCCACACACTTATCAACATGTGTTGATAAGTGTTGAGAAAAATTTACTCCTTACGGGGAAAGAGGCTCCATGGTCTCCTCTTTTCCGCGATTCATTTCGTCGGATTTAACAGGGCGAGCAGACGGTCCCGCTCTTCAGAAGAGGCATATCGAATCTCAATTCTGCCTTTTTTACGTCCTTGTCGAATAACGACCGATGTCCGGAGCCGGGTGGAGAGGGCCCTTTCCAGCACCTCCAAGTGACGGGCCTCATCGCCTGGGGGTCTTTTGGGAGGCCTTTCCAAAGGCCTGGCAACGAGGCGCTCCGTTTCCCGTACGCTGAGCTTCTGTTTCAGGATGACATCGAGGGCTTTCAGCCGGTCTTTTTTTGTTGCCAGGGTCAGAAGAGCCCTCGCATGGCCCGGGGAAATCCGCTTTTCGACCAGCGCCCTGCGAATCTCATCCTCGAGCTTCAGCAGCCTCAGGGTATTGGCGATCGTGGAGCGGTCTTTTCCCACCCGTGAGGAGATCTCCTCCTGGGAAAGTCCGAAAACCTCCATCAGCGTGTGATAGGCCTCTGCCTCTTCAAGGGCGTTCAATGCCGAACGCTGAAGATTTTCAATGAGCGACAGTTCGGCCAGTTCCAGATCCTGAACGTCCCGGATCAGAATGGGGATTTCCGTGCAGCCGGCCTCCTTGGCGGCCCGCCAGCGGCGTTCACCGGCGATGATCTCGTATCCCCCCTCCTGCGGCCGGACGATCACCGGCTGGAGGAGCCCCTTGGTTCGAATGGACTCAACAAGATTCCGGTGCTCTTCGTCGTCAAATTCCTTTCTGGGCTGAAAACGGTTGGGAATCAGCTCCTCCACACTGCAGAATATGAAGGAGGGCCGTTCGTTCAAGTCTTCAAGGATATCGGGAAGAATGGCCCCCAATCCCTTGCCCAGAATGTTTTTAGGCGGCATTCAGATCCTCTTGCTGTTCAGAACTTCCTGGGCAAGCTCCATGTAGGAAACCGCCCCGCGGGATTTGATGTCATAGTAAATGATCGGAAGTCCGTGGCTCGGGCTCTCGGACAGACGGACATTCCTGGGGATCACCGTATTGAACACGGAGCCTCCGAAGTGGCTGCGCACATCTTCGCTGACCCGCCGGGATAGAAGATTCCGTGAATCAAACATCGTCAGCAGGATGCCTCCCAGGGAAAGCATCGGATTCAAGCGGGTCTTGACGAGTTTCAGCGTACTCATGAGCTGTCCCAGACCTTCCAGCGCAAAATATTCGCATTGGAGGGGAACAATGACCGAGGATGAAGCCACCAGGGCGTTCAACGTCAAAAAACCCAGGGAAGGAGGACAATCCAGGATGATAAAATCATACTGCGTATCCAATTCCCGGATCAGCCTTCGAAGCTGCTTTTCCCGCTCCTGTATCGAAATGAATTCAACCTCAACCCCGACCAGATCCTGAGTGGCGGCTACGGCATCGAGATAGGGGATGCAGGTGGGGACAACCACCTCCTGCAGCGGGACC
>MVRU01000105.1 GCA_002067745.1 Syntrophus sp. PtaU1.Bin005 | reverse complement strand
TTCCCGTCTGCGGGATAGTAATTCACCCACTGCCCATCCCGCCGGGAATTAACCAGCCCGGCTTCTTCAAGAATTTTCAGATGTTTGGAGGCCGTTGGTTGGGCGATGCCCAACGCGGCCTGGATCTCGCAGACGCACATGACCTTGTGCTGCAGCATCTTCAGCACCTTAACCCGATTGGGATCGGATAGGGCCTTGGTCACTTTCAGAAATTCTTTCATAAAGGAACGCTCCATATTCTTTTTGAGTAATATATTGGGCTTGACTCTTCCTTGTCAAGTTAAAACTATCCAGCTTCTTTCAGCAGTTCAATTATAGTTGACAAACGCAACTAATTCTGAGAAAAAATCTTTCAGACAGTAAAACGCACCTTGATGTTGGGATGCTTCACTGCGGAGAGAAAGGTATTGATCGAATCTGAAGCAAGACAACTAATCGGATTGATTGAAAATATAACATACGCCTTCGGGATGCAGAGCATTGAGGGCCGATGCTGTAACGAAAATATCTCCCACGGTGAGTTTCGCGCCTTGCAGGTTGCGTTGCATCAGAATAGCTGCACCATGCAGGATATCGCAAGAAGTGCGGCGGTTACAAAGAGCGGTGCAACCCGCATCGCCAAACGCCTGGAAGACAAGGGGCTGGCGAATCGTCAGCAGGACAGGAAAGACGGACGGATCTGCTGTGTCACTCTTACGGAAGAAGGCCGAACGCTTCTGAACCGGATTGAGGATCTGCTGATGGCTAAAATGCAGGAGATTCTGGCGGTCATAGACCCGGACATGCGGGAAATCCTCATCATCAGCCTCAGCGCCTTTGTTCGGGCTTCAGAGCGGAAGGGAATTAGCGAAAGTTCGCAGCGGGAAACCTGCTGTATACCGGAGGGAAATCATTTCTCCGGAAATGGTTGATCTAATCAACTATAGGGTGAGAAGATTGATTTTTTTACTACGGAGGCATCAGAAAGAAAAGCCTCGGAACGTTTTTAAGGGCGCCAGACGCCGGAGATAGGCATGGCCGTGGGACTCAATGACAAAATGTCTCTGAAAACAATCGATAAGATGCAGTTGAAACTGGCACCGATAGGCTTAAGCTCAGCGGGAGGGGCTTACTCCGACAAACCTCCCTGCTGAGGTCCCCCAACCTCTGCCGGCGGTGGGGAAATAAATGAGAATGTTCCCGGTTTCATCAGATGGCTGACGACCGGAGTGGGACGGGTTCCGCAGATTGCCACGACGCTTGCCTTTACAGACCATTTCGGCCGTTGGAAGGCCCGGTGGAGTATCGGTCGGATGAACTATATGGTGCCGCCGGGCCTTTATGCGATCGGCGCCCCGACAGCGGATGATCCGGTGCTGGTAACAGCCAACTACAAAATGAGTTATGACATCGTCCGCAGCGTCCTGGGAGGACGAAATGTCTGGCTTCTCGTCCTTGAGACCTATGGCATCAATGTGTGGTGTGCGGCGGGAAAAGGCACCTTCAGCACGGAAGAGCTGGTGCGGCGCATCGACTTGTCCAATCTGGCAATGGTGGTCACCCACCGCCGTCTCATTCTGCCGATCCTTGGGGCTCCGGGGGTGGCGGCTTACGAAGTGACAAGACGAACCGGTTTCAGCATCCGGTACGCGGCCATCCGGGCTGAAGATATTCCGGCATACCTGGACAACGGCATGATGACAACGTCTGAAATGCGGGAGCAGACGTTTACCCTACGGGAACGAGCTGTGCTTATCCCCGTGGAATTGGTGCAGGCCCTCAAACCAACCATTGTTGTGGCAGCAGCGCTGTTTATCATAGCGGCTCTGTTGCAGGCACCTAAGAATGGCCTCGTGACGGTCTACGCCTATCTAGGCGCAGTGGTTTCCGGTGTTGCCATTGTGCCGATGCTTCTTCCCTGGCTGCCCGGCAGGAGTTTTTCCTTCAAGGGAGCTCTGACAGGATTTGCATGGATGGCAGCCTTCTATCTTCTTGCCGGGGGGAGAGACTGGAGCGGACCGATGACCGTCGCTGCCTTTCTTGCCCTACCGGCAGTGAGCGCCTTTTACGCACTAAATTTCACCGGATGCACCCCCTACACTTCGCGCTCGGGGGTCAAAAAGGAAATGCGGGCTGCAATGCCGGCTATGGGAATTGCTTTTGCCTTGAGTGCCATCTCTGTATTGGCGGGAACATTGCTGTGAATCTGGGGTTCTTATGAAAAATTTCAGCTATTTGCGCAATGTGTCAACACTGGCGTTGGATACGGAAAAATGCGTTGGTTGTGGCAGGTGTCTGGAGGTCTGTCCGCACCAGGTCTTTTCACTCGCAGGGAGAAAGGCTCGGATAATTGACTTCAATGCATGCATGGAGTGCGGCGCCTGTGCCAGGAATTGCCCTGCCCATGCTCTCTTTGTCGATGCCGGCGTTGGTTGCGCAACAGGACTCATCAATGAATGGCTTCTTGAACAGAAATTCTATCGTGTCCGTAAGCAATGCTGTGGATGACTTATGGCTATCCGGTCGGTCGTGTCGGGTCTCTTCTTCCGGGATCGTTTTCTGCGCGTCTAATGAATGATAATGATAGTTTGAGGTTATGATGAAAGCCATAACGATCCGCTGGAAAAGGCTTGTTGACGGGGAGGATCGGACTTGCCCTCGCTGTGGCATCACCGGTGAAACCGTTCAAAGCGCGGTCGGCAAGCTGAAAAAATCCCTGGCCGAACTGGGCATTGAGGTGATCTTGAAAACGGAAGCCCTCAACTTCCCCATGTTTTCCCGGGATCCTCTTCAATCCAACCGCATCTGGGTCGGAGAAAAACCCCTGGAGGAGTGGGTCGGAGCTTCCGTGGGGCAGAGCCCCTGCTGCGGGGTCTGTGCCGATTCGGAGTGCCGAACCCTGATCATCGGGGGCAACACCTTTGAGGAAATTCCGGAGAGACTCATTATTCAGGCGGGTCTCCTGGCTGCGGCAGAGCTTTTTGCAGACGTGCCGCCGCAAGAAAACCACCAGAAAAATAACCATTAATTAATCAGGAGGTTTGACATGTCACCACAAATCACTTTAGGTCCCTGTTTTTGATGACCGGGAGAACCACAGGAATACCGTGCCGTATTCTTTCCCGATGGATCCAAGGTCAATGTGACGGGTTTGAACGCTATTTTTCAACATGCTTACAAGGAGGGGAAAATTCCCGATAAGGAGACCGCTCAGTACCTGGTGAGCCAGTTGGGGGAAGTCAATTACATTCCCCCCAACAGCGTCAGAGAGTACGAACATGCGATTCTGAAACACTATGAAGAATATTTCGCTGTGATGGAAAAGCGGCGAAAAGAGAACGATCCGGCTGAGAAGAAGAACGGCTGAGGGAAACTCGGAAGCAGGGATGGACCATCGACCGGGTAGATCCTCTTCAATTTTATTGACACATAATCAGGAATTTCCTATATTTTACCATCGGAAAAATCAGGTTCTTTATCAAACGCAAGCATGATCATGACCATGACAGCGCCGGGGCCCGTCCGATTCGACAGCAGGGTGACCACTGGAAGGACAGCGGCCATTTGACAGAGTACCCCGATGATTTGCCTGAATATGCAGGCATTCATTCCAGCACTGTGCCGATCGAACAACAAGCCGCTTTTGATCGGCACACAACCTGAGGTGGGTACATATGGAACCAAGTCGAAGGAATTTTGTCAAGGCCCTGGGCGCCGGCGTAAGCATTGCCCCGGCATGGCCGGCTTGGTCACCACCAAGAAAAATGATCCGGTGCTGTGGAAAGACCCGCAAGCCAAGCCCCGCTATGCCAGCGTGGGCTGCCCGCACTCCACGCTCAACCAAAGGAGCTTTCCGCCGCGGCTGCAAATAACCTTAACCTATGGAGGTGGACCATGAGCGAAGCGTCAAAGCGAGCCCAAAGCGTATCGCGGCGGGATTTTATGAAGACGGTGGGAGGAGCGGCTGCCGTGGCCGGAATGGCTATGGGCAGCGTTGCCATTCCGGGGCGTGATGCCGCCGCCGCGGGAGGAGAACTGCCCGCCAAATGGGATCAGACCACGGACGTGGTCGTGGTGGGAAGCGGATTCGCCGGACTTGCCGCCGCCATCGAGGCGCGCAACGGCGGCGCAAACGTGATCGTGATCGAAAAAATGCCGGTTCATGGCGGCAACTCGATCATCAACGGCGGGGATTTTGCCGCCGCAGGAAACAAAATGCAGAAGGAAGCGGGAATCCAGGACTCCGCCGAGCTCATGCTCAAGGACATGATGAAGGCCGGTTCCTATCTGAATCACCCCGAACTGGCCAGGATGGTCGCCGACCAGTCCAACGCAACCCTCGAGTGGTGCGAGAACTATGTGGGCGCCAGCTTCACGAGGCTCAACTTTCACGGCGGCCACTCGGTGAAGCGGTCCGTGCAGACCGCCAATGCCTCCGGGTCCGAGCTGGTCAACAAGATGATGGTCAAGGCCCGGTCCCTCGGGGTAAAGTTCGAAATGCGCACCAAGCTCGTGCGGCTGCTGTCGAACAGGGAAGGAAGGATTGTCGGTCTGGAAGTGCTCAAAGGGTATCGCTTTCCCGATGACAAAACCGGAAAGACAGCTTTTATCAAGGCCGGCAGGGCCGTGGTCCTGTGCTCGGGCGGCTTCTCACAGGACGTCCGTCTGCGCCAGGTGCATGACCCCCGCCTTACGGACCGCTTTGACTCCACCAACCAACCCGGCGCCACGGGCGAGGCTCTGCTGGCGGCCTGCATGGCAGGCGCCATGGACGTCCAGATGGACTGGATCCAGCTCGGCCCCTGGACCAGTCCCGATGAGAAGGGATTCGGCCATGTCCCCCTCTTCTGCGAAAGGCTCGTCGGCTATGGACCCATGATAGACCCCGGGACTGGCAAGCGCTTCTTCAAGGAAACGGGGAACCGGAAGGAGCGGGCCGATGCGATCATCCTCATCGGGCATCCCGTCATCATTTTCGGTGACTCCTATGCCGTAAACAAGCAGGTATTCCCAATCGCCCTGAAGAAAGGCATGGAGGCCGGTGCGATCAAGAAATTCGACACCCTCGAGGAAATCGCGAAAAGTTACAACATCCCCGCTGACGCCTTCCAGGCGGAAGTCAAGCGCTGGAACGCCTTCGTCGACAAGAAAAAGGACGATGACTTCGGCTGCATGATCTTCCCCGAAGCCAAACCGTCGGAGACCCCGCCCTTCTACGTCGCCAGGCTATGGCCCCGCGTCCACCACACCATGGGCGGATTGGTGATCGACCAGAATGCACAGGTCACGGGCTTTGGCATGGAGCCGATCAAGGGGCTTTACGCCGCCGGAGAGGTCACCGGCGGGGTTCACGGGGCTGTGCGCCTCGGCAGTGTGGCCATGACCGACTGCGTCGTCTTCGGGCGCATTGCCGGAACGAACGCGGCGAAAGAAAAGCCGTGGGGTTAACCCCTCAGGGATCAGGACATTCCGGGAGGAAGACGGACTGCAACCTCTGCCACCACCAGCATGCCCGGAGCGAAGACTACTACAGCCAGTGCCACAGCTTCAACATCAAGGTGCCCTGAAGGCCGCCGGAAAGGGGCTCAAATGGGAATGGGCGTGCTTTTCCAATCGCCCTGACCGCTTCATAAAGAAAGGCAGGACCCTTCACCGGCCCTGCCTTTCCGCTTTCGGACCGGCATCAGAGGCTCCGGACAGCCGTTGATCCAGGTATCCGCTTCTGCCGATCCAGCGCCATGGCGCTCCCGTTTTGCCTCGAGAACCTCCCGCTTCCGGTCGCGGCACGCCCCGGAGCCACCGGCGGATGCACCGGATGCCTGCGTTTTGAAAAACAAAAACAGTTGACACGATGAATGATTTAGGTTGATAACTGTTCCGTTGCTCCGAGGGGAATGGCCCCCGTTTTAGTTGAATCCTGTTGCCGCCGCCGGGAA
>MVRU01000104.1 GCA_002067745.1 Syntrophus sp. PtaU1.Bin005 | reverse complement strand
GTCCTGGTGCTCGCCGTGGCCACCGGGGTCGGTGGGGGAATTCTCCGGGATATCCTCATCGGGTCTGTTCCGCCGGCGGCCTTCCGCGATGAAACCTACCTCTTCGTCTGCCTCCTCGGCGGGCTTCTCGTCTTTCTGGCCGCGCCGAAGATCGCGCGCCGCTGGGACCTGGTCATGGCGGCGGACGCCGTCGGGCTGGGGGTTTTCTCGGCCATCGGAGCAGCCAAGGCGGCCGAGTTTGACCTGGGCCCGCTGGGGATCGTGATGATGTCCGTCCTGACAGCCACGGGGGGGGGCGTCATCCGCGATATCCTCGTCAGCGAGATCCCGGCGGTGATCCGCGTCGATTTTTATGCGACGGCGGCCCTCTGCGGCGGTCTCTGCTTCCTTGCCGCCGGACTGGCCGGCCTGGGCGAAACGTTGCAGATCATCTCCTCCATACTGGTTGCCACGGGCCTGCGGCTGGTCGCCATGATCTACAGGATCAATCTCCCCCGCGTGCACAGTCTTCCTGAATCCCCAACAGAATTGACTCAGAAGCGCAAGGCCGGAAAGAAGACGGGGCTGGAAACGCGAGGCCCCCGTGAGTGATAAATCGCTTGATTTATGAGCAGCCATGATATAGAAGGCGAAGTTATTCTAATTTCTAGTTGAAGGACTCCTTATCCGGACCCCGGTGTCCGGATTTTAGAGCCGAGAGGAGGAAAAAAATTGAGAAGATATGAAACAGTCGTCATCGCCCAGGCCAATCTTCCTGAAGACGACCTGACAGGCCTGATCGACCGCTACGCCTCCATCATCACCGATCGGAAAGGCGCCGTCGTCAAGGTAGACCGCTGGGGAGTAAGAAAGCTGGCGTATGACATCCGGAAGCAGTCGCGGGGAGCTTATGTGCTCTATGATTTCGCCGCAACGAGCGATGTGGTGGCGGAACTTGAGCGGATTCTCAAGATCGATGACCATGTCCTGAAATTTATGACGGTCATGACGGATCCGGAGACAACGCTCGAAAAGATCACGCAGGAAATTGAAGCTCTCACGAAGAAGGAACCAGCCGAAGAAAAGGCCGCAACTTCCGCGGAGCCCGCACCGGAAGCACCCATCAGCGCTCCATCGGCGGAAGCCGGTGAGCCTGCCGGAACCCCTGAATCACCAGCTACCGCAGAAGAGAATTAAAGGAGGCATATCTCATGGCCGCATATGAAAGGCGCCCCAGACCGTCAGGACCGCGGAAGAAGTTTTTTCACCGCCGGAAATACTGTAAATTCTGTTCGGATTCAACAATCAAGATCGATTACAAACGACCGGATCTCCTTCACGACTACGTCACGGAGCGTGGAAAGATCATGCCCCGCCGGATTACCGGAAACTGCTCCAAGCATCAGAGGGAATTGACCCAGGCCATCAAGAGGGCGCGGACCATCGCCCTTCTGCCTTTTGTCGTCACGGAAGGCAGGTAATCAGGATATCCGTTTGAAGGGCATTTCTTCTCTTCGGAGGAATGCCCTTCGTTTTGGATGGATCTCCGCAGAGGGGCAATTGGGTGGCGGCTTGTGTTAAAGAGCGAGGGAGAAGAGAAGGTCATTGTCATCCGGGATTTTCTGACGGGCATCGCCGTCTCGTCCATGGTGTTCATCCTGGCGGCGGCGTTTCCAAGCTCCGCATCCTTCCTCTTTTTTCTCGGGCCCCTGCCCATCATTTTTTATTATTCCAAACTTGGCAGACGGCTGGGGCTGTTCCTCGTTCTGGGCGCTTTCGTCATCGTTTTGTCCGCCCTCGGCGCGCTGGGTCATGGGGAATACATTCCCCTTTTCTGCCTGCTCGGATTTCTGGGAGTGACGGTCGGCGAGGTCCTGGGAAGAAGGCTTTCGATCGAGCAGACGGTTCTGATTTCCCTTGGAATCGTAATCATCCCGATTCTGCTGCTCATCGCCTACTCGATGTTGCGAACAGGCAATCCGCCCTGGCGCTGGGCTGAGCCGTACCTTGTCCGGACCATCCTGGAAAACGTCAAACTCTACGCGGAGATGGGTGTGCCTGCCGAACAGATCGACCTGCTTCGGGAGAATGCACCGAAGATCGCCCATACGTTTATAAACATTCTTCCCTCTCTGAGCCTGATCAGCCTGGCCCTCTGCATCTGGCTCAATACCATCGCCGTCAGGGCCATCTTTCACCGCCAGGGGGTTCATTTTCCTGATTTCGGCGACCTGACGCGGTGGAAAGCGCCGGAAAAACTTGTCTGGCTGATTATCGGAAGCGGGGGGATGCTTTTGATCCCCGAGGGCAGGGTATTCTACACCGGGCTGAACCTCCTGCTTCTTGGCCTTTTTGTTTACCTGCTTCAGGGGCTGGCGATTGTCAGTTATTTTTTTAAGACGAGGAATATCCCCGTCATCCTGAGGTCCATATTTTACGCATTGCTGATTTTTCAGCTGACTCTGGTTCTTCCGGTCATTGCCGTCGGTCTTTTCGACCTGTGGATTGACTTCAGAAAATTCAATAAAAAGATGGACGGTTCCACGGCGTGAGAATCGATCGCGTCGGTAAATGCCGTTCTTTTTAACAGGAGGGTTAACTTCATGAAAGTCATTTTGAAAGAAACTGTCGAAACGCTTGGAAAAGCGGGAGATATCATTAAAGTTGCCGATGGATACGCCCGCAACTTCCTCATTCCCAAAGGATTGGCCGCAGAGGCGAACGTTCGGAACATCAAGGCCTTGGATCACGACAAGCAGAACATCGTCCGCAAGGCCGAGAAGGAAAGGAAACGCCACGAAAGCCTGGCCGCCAGCCTTGCCGGCGTCATCTGCACGATTTCCCGCCGCGTGGGAGAGCAGGACAAGCTGTTCGGTTCGGTGACGGCAAAGGACATTGAAGAGTCCCTGCTTGCCCAGGACATCACGATCGACCGGAAAACACTCGTCCTTGACGAACCCATCAAGGCCATCGGGGAGTTCCCCATCGTCGTCAAGCTTGGCGCGGGCGTCACGGCCGAAATCAAGGTGAACGTCATCCCGGAACAGGCGTAGGCGACGCCGCAGGTGCAGGGCCAGGCAATGAAAGCAAGCGACATCGACGTTTCTCTCCATCGAATCCCCCCTCAGAACCGGGAGGCGGAGCAGTCCATCCTGGGGGGGATCCTGCTGAACAACGAGTCCCTGCACAGCGTCCTGGAAATCCTGAACGCCCCCGATTTCTACAGCGAGGCCCATCGCCGGATCTTTTCCGCGATCCTCGATCTCTACGATCGGAACGAACCCTGCGATCTCATCACGCTGAGCAGCATCCTCAAGGACAAGAATCAACTGGACAACGTGGGAGGCATGGCCTACCTTGCCTCGCTCGTGGACAATGTCCCCTCGTCGGCGAACATTGTCTACTACGCAAGAATCGTTAAGGAAAAGTCCGTTCTTCGGTCGCTCATCGGAACGGCGACGGAAATCCTCAACAAGAGTTATGATTCGGGCAACGAAGTCGAAGAGGTTCTCGATTCCGCGGAACAGGCCATTTTCGAAATCTCCCAGCACAAGATCAAGCCGGCCTTCTCGCCCATGCGGGACATCATCAAAGAGAGCTTCAAGACCATCGAGCAGCTTTACGAACGCAAAGCCTCGATCACCGGGGTAGCCACGGGATTTGAACGGATCGACGACATGACCTCGGGTCTGCAGAATTCGGATCTCATCATCATAGCCGGACGCCCCAGCATGGGGAAAACGGCCCTGGCCCTGAACATCGCCTCCTATGCCGCCATGGACGCGGCGGTTCCCGTGGCCATCTTTTCCCTGGAAATGTCCAAGGAGCAGTTGGCCCTTCGCATGCTTGCCTCCGAAGCCAAAGTGGATTCCCAGCGTCTGCGTAAGGGCTTTCTCGGCGAAACGGACTGGCCCAAGCTGGCCAACGCCGCCGGTCGGCTCGCCGACGCGCTCATTTTCATCGATGACACTCCGGCGATCACGGTTCTGGAGATGAAGGCCAAGTCAAGGCGGCTCAAGGCGGAATCGGGACTGGGACTGATCCTCCTGGATTACCTGCAGCTGATGCGCAGCGGCAACTCCAGGGAATCCAGGGAGCAGGAAATTTCAGAAATCAGCCGCTCCCTGAAGGCCCTCGCCAAAGAGCTCAGCGTCCCCGTTGTGGCGCTCTCGCAGCTCAACCGCAAGGTGGAAGACCGCTCCGACCGCCGGCCCCAGATGGCGGATCTACGCGAGTCCGGGGCCATCGAACAGGATGCGGACGTCATTGCCTTCATTTATCGGGATGAGGTTTATAACAAGTCGGAAGACAACCCGGAAAAGGGCATTGCGGAAATCATCATCGGCAAGCAGCGAAACGGTCCCACGGGAACGGTCAAGCTGGCCTTCATGGAAAAATACACCACCTTCGAAAATCTGGCCCGGTCCGACGACCTGGCTTCCTAACTTCCCGCCTCCAGCAGCTTCCGCTCCTCCCCGAGATAGGGCAGGGCAAGGCGGAGCTTCTTCAGCGCCTGCTTTTCGATCTGCCGGGCCCTCTCCCGGGTGATGTGATACAAATCGCCGATCTCCTGGAGGGTCTTGGGGTCATCGGCCATGACCCGATGCTGGATGATGTACATTTCCTTCTCGTTCAGAACGGCAAGGGCCCCCGAAATGTTCTTCTGCACCAGCTCCGTTTCTTCCTTTCGGATCAGGGCGGTTTCCTGATCTTCGCCCGCATAGGTGAGATAATCCATATGCGACGCCCCCCCATCCTCGCTGACGGCCATATCCAGGGACAGATCCCGGTTGCTCATGCGGACATCCATCTCTTGAACCTCATCGACCCGGACGCCGAGGGAGTCCGCAATCTCGCTGAACTCGGGGTTTTTCAGGGACAGCGCCTGCAGTTCCTTTTTGGTCTGATTCAGCTTGAAAAAGAGCTTCCTCTGGGCCTGGGTCGTCCCGATTTTAACCAGGCTCCACGTTTTTATAATATAATTCTGTATATAGGCCCGAATCCACCAGACCGCGTAGGAAATCAGCCGATAGCCCTTGTAGGGATCGAATTTCTTGATGGCATGCATCAGGCCGATATTCCCCTCCTGGATGAGGTCCGCCAGTTTCACTCCATAATTGCGATACTCATGGGCAATCTTCACCACAAATCGCAGGTTGGACACCACCAGTTTTTCGGCGGCCTCCATATTCCCGTTCTTCGTCCAGTCGATGGCGTATCGGAACTCCTCTTCCGCGGACAGCACCGGAAATTTGTTGATCTCCGCCATGTAGACTTCAAGGGCACCGGCGACAGCGGGCAGTTTCAAAATGAAGGCATCCTCCTTTGACATGATCCTGTTTCAGCATTCTAATTATTGTAACCTGATAGTCAAGACCTTTTCCAGGATGAATCTTTTGGGTCCGGCGAGGTTGACAGACCTGCCCCCCATGGTTAATTTACCAATGAAAATTGAACGGTTCCAATAACTGATTTCCAAATCCATTTCTGCATATACGCCGCCGGAACTCCCCCCCCGGGGGAACGGGAACGTGCGTAAGGGAGGAACGATGCGTTTTGACAAATTTACGCTGAAGGTGCAGGAAGGCCTGCAGGAGGCCCAGGGGCTGGCCGGAAACCACGGCCACCAGGGCATTGATGCGGAGCATCTGCTGCTGGCCCTTCTTGCTCAGCCGGAAGGCATTGTGGGAAATATTCTGAAAAAGCTGGGAGCGGACCCGGCCCGGATCGAACAGGATCTCAAAAAGTCCCTTGAACGGCTGCCCCGGATATCCGGGCCCGTCCAGCCTTACCTCACTCCGAGGCTCAACAGGGTTCTGGACAAGGCCATGGAGGAAGCCGCCCATCTCAACGATGAGTATGTCAGCGCGGAGCATGTGCTGGTCGCCCTGGCCGATGAAAAGGAGGGCGACGCGCCCCGGATTCTGAACTCGGCCGGGGTGACGCGGGACAACATTTTCAAGGTTCTCGTGGAAATCCGCGGAAATCAGCGGATCACGGACCCCAATCCCGAGGAGAAATACCAGGCCCTGAAGCGCTATGCCAAGGACTTCAACGAGCTGGCCCGCAAGGGGGCCTTTGACCCCGTCATCGGCCGGAACGATGAAATCCGGAGGATTCTGCAGGTCCTTTCCCGGAGGACCAAGAACAACCCCGTTCTGATCGGGGA
>MVRU01000103.1 GCA_002067745.1 Syntrophus sp. PtaU1.Bin005 | reverse complement strand
TGAACCACCACGCCGGATCCATTTTCGCCGATGGCGGACATCCAGAGGGAATCCATGGCCCGCTCATCCGTTTACAACCCCTGTTGTTTGAAGCCAGTCTTCAGCCGGGTTCATATCGCGTTTCCCGATGTCCTCAAAGTTTTCCCGCCTCAGCAAGGGCCTTTCCGTAGTCCGGCTGATCAGCAATTTCGGATACGACCTCCATGTAGCGGATCACATCCGACGGGTCGATGACAAAAATTGAACGTGCCAGGAGCCTCAATTCCTTGATAAGCACGCCGTAGGCATGGCCGAAGGATGCGTCCCGATGATCCGAGAGGGTCCTGATTTTCTCGATCCCGGCGCTGGTGCAAAATCGAGCGATTGCAAAGGGGAGGTCCATGCTGATATTGATGACGGATACCCCGTCTCCCAGGGTGCCGGCCTCCTCATTGAACTTCCGGGCCTGGAGGTCGCATACAGGCGTATCGAGGGAGGGTGTCACACTGATGACTTTGACCTTTCCTGCAAAATCGGAAAGCTTAACCTCGGTCAGATCCTTGTCCAGGGCCGTGAATTCCGGTGCCCTGTCACCAACTTTTACCTCGTTGCCCACCAAAGTCAACGGGTTTCCGGCAAATGTCACAATCCCTTTTCTTTCCATAACGTCACCTCTCGTCAGTGTTCTCCAACATGATTCCCTTTGTCGACATGTTATCATTCTAATGGGACGGTGTAACCTTCTCTATGAGGGCTATCGTGGGGCGCTCCATTGAACGGGCAGTAGGCAGGGATGACACCTGTCTTCACGGTCCTGACCTTTCGCCCCCGGTATTCAGAAAGTCCATGACCTCGTCCCACCAGTCCAGTTCGGGATGGCTCGGCCAGTCATTGTGCCCTGCGTTTTCAAAAGTCCACATGCGCTTGGGAGGAGAAAGGGCATGATACAGCCTCATCGTCAATTTGTTGGGGATGATTTCGTCCCGCCTGGACAGAATGACGGCGACCGGGCCTCCATAAGCATCCAGGTTCGCCACATTATCATAGCGATCGCTGAGAAAGAGCTTGACGGGGAGCCACGGGAACTGGGCTTTTGCTATTCCCGGCAGCGAATCCCAAGGGGTAAGCAGGACGACGCCCCGAGGGCGCAGCTCCTTATCCGCAGCCAGGGCGGATGCCACGCCGCAGCCCAGAGATTCTCCCCAGAGGTACAAGGGACCGCCGAATTCCCCTTTGGCGCGAAGCGCTGCCCGCCGGGCGTCGGCGACAAAACTCTGTTCGCTCAACTCGCCGGAACGGCCGCCGTAGCCCGGATATTCGGCCAGTACGACGCGGTAGCCCCGCGCTTCCAGTGCGGCCAGATAGTAGGTCCGGAATATGGCGGGACCGCCGTTGCCGTGAAAGATGACGATCGTGCCCTTGAAATTCGCCGGGCCTTTCCGGCTGACGATGCCCTGATACCCTCCGTCTGGCCCGGGCCACAGAAGCAGGTCGTTCTCCGCAGCGTACCGCCGGATGTCAGCGATGGTGTATGACCCGGGGTAATAGAGCATGTTTTTCTGAATGTCGCATCCCAGGAGAACGGCGATGATGCTTCCCAGGATGCATCCCCTAGCGGTTTTCATCAGGATCTGTGTTGACGTCACAGTGTTTCTCTTCAGCCCCTGTGCCGATTTCACTTCTAAGGGCTCGCTTCGGGAGCTTCGTTCGCGGCGCCCCGTCATGTCATGCAGTAGGGGCGGTCGGCGGCCCACTCCCCGATCATCGGATCAAGCCAGTCATCGAGGCCCCTGGCCAGATAAAACCGCGGGATGAGCAGGTCATCCCCTCCGGCGATATGGCCTTCGCTGCGGGCGACCTTTTCCAGCGCCGTTCCCGGATAGATCCGGATTCCCTTTGTCAGAACCAGTGCATCGAGCTCCAGGGAATCGGCGAAATCCATGCTTTTCCGGACCGATTCTCTGGTTTCTCCGGGTCCGCCGAACAGGAGGAAGCCCATTCTACGGATGCCGTGCTTCCGGAGCAGCTCGGAAGCGGCCCGAACCTGATCCACGTTGTACCTCTTGTTGAGATTCTTCAAAATGGCAGGGAAGCCGCTTTCGAAGCCGAGGCTTACCTCAAGACAGCCGGCCGCCGCCATCTTCCGCACCAGCTCTTCGTCCACAAAACCTGGATAGAGGATGCATTGCCAATGGATTGCCAGACCGGCGGAAGCAATCGCTCCGCAGAGATCCTTCGCATACTTCGGCGGCAGATTGAAGGTGTTGTCGACAAAGTAGAAATTTTTAAAGCCGGCGGCCACATGGTCGGAAAGCGACTGTACAACCGCATCAGCAGGACGTGTCCTGATCCGGGTTCCCTCGAGGGCTGGAGTGGAGCAATAGCTGCACCGCATTGGGCATCCACGCCTGGTCTGGAGGGGAACCCAGATTTCCGCCCGGACGTCATCCGGCACGGTCCAGAGCGAAGGGTCGGGGAGAGGTAGCGCCCCAAGCGCCCCTCCCTCGGTGCGTTCCCCTTGCACTTTCGAGCCGGGGAGGCAGAGGCCGGCGATGCCCGACGGATTTTTCTTCAGCTCCAGCGCCTGGAGAAGAGCCGGAAAAGCCAATTCCCCCTCGCCGCAGATCCCCATGTCCGCCTTCAGGTAGCGGAGCGCCGCTTCCGGGAAGATGCTGAACCCCGCACCCCCCGCGACAATCACGGCGCCGGAGAAGGAACGGCACAAGGCGATGGTGTCGCGCACAGGTTCCAGCAGAAATCTCGTGTCGGCCATGTTCTGGTTGTCGATGTTCCTCACCGAGATTCCGATGACATGGGGTTGATGCTTCCGTATTGCGTCCCGGATGATTGACGCGCTGTTTCCGTTGCCCATGAGATCGAGCAGATGCACGTCGTGTCCGGCATTTCTTGCGGCAACGGCAACGCAATTGAGGCCCAGGGGAAGGGTCGTCATGTAGAGCGTTTCGGAATTGGCGGAAATGAGCAATACTCTCATGGGATAGTTTTCCTGATGATACGTGCAATCCGCTGAAAAAAAAGCAGCTCGCCGGAACCTGTCATTCAGGTGGAGGACCCTGACTCGGCATGAAGATGACAACATGATCGGGATTATGTACCCCGTTTGTCGTGGCCCGGACGTTCATAAGGAGAGCATATCGGCCTGCGTGATGTGTCCGGATAAGGGTGGAGCCGAATCAATCAAAAAAACAAGGTATTCCGAGAGCTGCACAGGCGATTTGATGCCGCTGCGGCCAAGGCCGGGGGAATCCGCCGTGCAGGGATTTCCCCAGCCTTGCCTGTCGTTTCGAAGGTCCTGCTTCGTCCGGTTTGTGAAGCGCCTTGTCTCCTCACGAACAGCAACCCCCCTCGCAGCTCTCCTCCGGCAGGCTGGAAGTGAATTGAAATCCGGCCTGTCCGCAGGCTTCTACAAAATCGAGCTGGATGGGTTTGGCCCTTTCCAGGAGGTCTTTGTCGATTGCAAAGGTGATTCCCTGTTGCGTAAAAACCGTATCGTTTTCCTGAGGCTCATCCAGAGCCATGGCCAGAGAGGCGGGGCCTCAACAGCTCTGCAAAAGAATCCGGACCGTGGTGGGCCCGTGCCGGTTCGTCATAAAATCCTTGATCATGTCCCCTGCTTTTTTCGAAACTTCGATCATGGCTTTTCCCTCCTTGAAATTAAAATAGGTTCACGCGGCTCTCTTCCCGAGAGGCCTGTCAGACGGATCAGCCAACGGCGAAAAGCGGAATGCCTAACGTCATGCGTGACCTCCCCAGAAAACCGACAATCACGTTTTCCCCATCCACGATGACCGGCACGGTCCGTCTGCCGTCGGAAGAGGCAAGCATCTCCTCCAGTTTCTCCGGGTTGCCGTCGACATTGATGAAAACGGCCCTCTCGCCGTACGCCTCACGGGCCTGCCGGCAATAGGGTCAGGTTTCCGTTCCGTAAATCCTCATTTTCTTTTCCATAAATGCCCTCCCTGCGCTATCGGTCGTTCCGGGGCCAGCCGCTATGGCATCATCTTTTCAGATGTCCGCCGTTGTGTCAATGGTGTCGTCTCTGGGATCTTCCTTCATAATTCAGGGCGTCTTTTCAATTTCTGCCGACTAAGTTCCTGTTGGATCAAAGAACAAGGCTGGTGATGAAAGTCCGCAATTCATTGAGATTCTGGCAGGAGCGGACGTCGTCGCAGAAGGGGCGGTAAATTTCAATGGCGCTATCGCCGACGCCCCAGAGCCCTTCAGGTTCCGGATTAAGCCAGATGACGCGGCGGCAATGGTCCCGAATTATATCCAGAATCTGTGCCTTTGGATCAAGAAAATTCGTTCGACCGTCGCCCAGAATGATCACGGTGGTCTTCTTGTCGAGAATGTCCAGAAATTCTTCCTGGAACTGGGAAAAGGCCATTCCGTAATCGGAGATCTCCAGATCCTCGTCGATATGGCTGCGCGTCTCGCCATTGCCATAGACCACGTAACCCGGCAGCTCCAGTTTGAACCTGGTCATGATTCGGTCGATGGCATCCATGATGGCGTGGTCTTTCATCGTTTCGCTCACGTCCGTTACGCGGGCAATGAACACGAAGCTCCGGACCCGGCTCAGACAATCCTGGATGGAATAGAGGATGTTGAGCATGAAGGGAACAGCCTTCCAAACGGAGTAGGAAACGTCGCAGAGCGCTACGATCTTTGCTTTTCGCTTTTGTCGCCGGCGGAAGAAGAGCTCCAGGGGAATGCCCTCGTAACGGGTGGCTCGGCGGAGTGTCTGCTTGATATCCACGATTCCACTGCGTTTTCTGCGATACTGCCTGGAAACTAGGTCCCGCAGCTTACGGGCGAGACGTTCGATGGCCGAATGAACCTCCCTGGCCTCTTCTCGAGTGAGTTGGAAAAAGGGGACTTCCTCGAGATTTCTGGCCCGCCCGGCAGCGGAATCGGCATCTGCTCCCGGCAGCTTATGGCCGGGCGGGACGTCGGCCTCCATCTGACCGGCAATGCCCAACCGCTCCAGCAGGAGGTCATCAAGACTCCGCCCTTCGATGTCGGCGCCCTCGAGATCGCTTTCCGTCAGGAGACGATCGGTCCTTCCGTGGAGAACCTTCTTCTGGATGGCGGAGAAGATTTCGGAAAAGGAAAGTTCCGGCTCATCTGCCTCAAGATCCAGGATTTTTTGAAGCTCCCGGAGGAACGCAGCCCGGTTGCCTGCCAGAAAATCGAGAAACTCCAGGGCGGAATCGGATCTCTGGGCTTCCTGGCTGAAGGTGTCCACCAGATCGATCAGGCGGTTGGACAGCGCCAGGGAGCGCATGTCGTCAGCGCCGATTTGCAGGGTGTGGAAATAAAGGTCATAAATTTTGTCAAAAAGTTCCCGGTCTTTTGCTTCCTTGACGAAGTTGGTCCGCAGAGCCACACGAAAAGGCTCTTCGGGGGCGAAGTCGATCAGCTCCATGCACCGGATGGCGTTAATGACTTCCGACGTGGAGACCCTCAATCCTCCCGCGCGGCACAGGGTGGCAAACTGCAGGAGCGCTGAAAGCATGGCCTACCCCCTCAGGCTGAGCTTAAACCGTCTTGCGGCGGACGGGGGAAATGATCCCGAACCTTCTGTGCGTCCGCCTCGCTCTTGCAAAGGACATTCAAGGTCCCCCGGATCACTTCCGGCTTGATTTCGAACATCTGCAGGGCGATGAGGGATCGCGTCCAGTCCACGGTTTCCGAAACACAGGGCTTTTTCTTCAGGTCCTGTCCCCGGATCGTCCGGACGGCCTCGACGATCTTTTCGGCGAAAACCCGATCTATGCCGGGAAATTTCACTTCGAGAATTCCCAGTTCCCGCTCCTTGTCGGGATAGTCGATGTGCAGGTAGAGGCAGCGGCGCTTGAGGGTGTCGCTCAGCTCACGGAAGGCGTTGGACGTGAGAAAGACGAAGGGAATGTGGCGGGCGCCTTTTGTCCCGATCTCGGGGATGGTCACCTGAAAATCACTGAGCAGTTCCAGGAGAAAGGCTTCGAACTCCGGATCGGTCTTGTCGATCTCATCAATGAGGAGCACAACCGGTTCTTCAGAAGTGATGGCCTGAAGGAGGGGACGGGGATGAACAAATCGGTCGGAAAAAAAGGCATCCTCCTGCATGGCGATCCGGTTCATCGCCTCCGGAAGCGTCCGGGCGTCGGCAATGATGTCCTGGATCTTCTCTTTCAGCATCTGGGTGTAGAGGAGCTGTTTGGAATATTCCCAGTCATAGAGGGCCTTGCTCTCGTCGAGCCCTTCGTAACACTGGAGCCGGATCAGATCCCGCTTCAGCGCCTTTGCTACGGCCTTGGCCAGTTCCGTTTTGCCCACGCCCGCAGGCCCTTCCACGAGGACCGGTTTCTGGGTCGCTCCCGCCAGGAAAACCACCGTGGCAATTTCCTGCGAGGTAATGTACCCTACCTGTCGAAGCTTTTTTTCGGCATCCGCCACATTTTTAAAAGACATCCCAGGCTTCCTCGTGTTCAATGGGCTGGAATAGGCCGGACAATATCCCTACAACGACAAATGAAAGTTAATGGCATTGCTTTTTCTTTCTATGAGACAAATAGGCACGATGATTT
>MVRU01000102.1 GCA_002067745.1 Syntrophus sp. PtaU1.Bin005 | reverse complement strand
AACCCAGTTTTCCCTTAAACATCATTAAACCTCCTGTATTAAGTCGTTGATAACCAAACCGTTGTAGCTGTTCATCGCCGCCTTGATCCCTGAGGAAATCACCTCAATGACCGCATCGGCCGCTGTTCTGATCATTTTGGGCAG
Source organism: Syntrophus sp. PtaU1.Bin005 (assembly GCA_002067745.1). Taxonomy (GTDB): domain Bacteria; phylum Desulfobacterota; class Syntrophia; order Syntrophales; family Syntrophaceae; genus Syntrophus; species Syntrophus buswellii. The sequence continues at coordinate 6,431 of MVRU01000102.1, read as the reverse complement.
ATGACGCGATTCGATCTCGGTGAACGGCTGAAGAACATAGCGTTCAACCGCCGATCTCCGGGCCGGCTTTCCAATTCCCAGTCTGACCCGTTGGAATTCCGGTCCACCCAGGGAGTCATGAATGGATATCAACCCTTTGTGACCTCCCTGACCTCCCCCTGCCTTGAGTCGGATGGTACCGAAAGGCAGATCCAAATCATCATGTACGACAAGAACATCTTCAACGACAATCTTAAAAAAATCCGCCAGTTTCCTGACGGATTTCCCACTCAGATTCATGAACGTCTGGGGTTTGGCAAGCAAAACGCTTTGTCCTGCAATAATTCCCTTTCCCCATAAGGCATCAAACCCGAATTGCGAAATTCTGATTTCCTGATCTTCCGCCAGCTGATCCAGCACGAGAAATCCGAAATTGTGCCGGCTAAACCGGTATTGGTCGCCCGGGTTTCCAAGTCCAACAATCAGCTTCAAAACCACCTCACAGCGACGCAGTGTTCGAGAAGGGCCTCCTGCTCCAGGCAGGCAGCCTTACGAGGAAGCCTCTTCCGTCTGCTCCGACGCTTCCGGCCTGGCGGCATGGAGCGCCGTTATCGTGACCAGCGCGATATCCTCCGCGTCGACACACAGAATGCCTTCCGGCAGGCAGAGATCCTTCACGAGGATGGATTCGCCCACATCGAGGCCGGCAATGTCCAGCGAAATAAATTCCGGTAGGGCCGAAGGCAGGCAGGAGACCCGGACCTCTCTGCGGAGCTGCTGCAACTCTCCACCTTTTTCAATTCCCGCGGGCTGACCGACATAATGGAGAGGGACATCGAAGGTGATCTTGTGATCCATTCGGATTGCGTAAAAATCCGCATGAAAAACACTGTTCGTCAGAGGTTCAATCTGAATCTCCTTGATCAGAGAGGTTCTTTCCGCCTGTTTCCCCGCATCGTCGATAAGAAGTTTGATGAAGAGGTTGTCTTCATGGCCTTTTCTTACCTTCCTGAGATCGGAAGCGTTTACCGTCAACGACAGGGTCTCTGCTCCGGGACCGTATAAAACTGCAGGGATCAATCCTTTTCGCCGTAACCGCTTCGCCGATCCTGTGCCGGACTGCGCGCGTACGGTGGCTTTCAACTCAAGCGCTTCCATCTACTCCTCCTACTATATAAAAAGTGAACTTACGGAATCGTTATAATAAATTCTCCGAACGGCCTCGCTGAGCAGCCCGGCGACGGAGAGGACGCTGATCCGGCCGCATGCCTTTGCCCTTTCCTGCAGGGGGATGGTATCCGTAACAATGACTTCCCGGATTTCCGCACTTTCGATTCTGTCCATCGCCGGTCCGGAAAGGACGGGATGGGTGCAGCATACCGAGATTTCATTCGCCCCGGCGTGGCGAAGGGCCTTTGTCGCCTGGACGACGGTACCGGCCGTATCGATCATGTCATCAAGAATGACCACGTTCTTCCCTTCCACGGATCCCACGATATTCATCACCTGCGCTTCATTGGGGCCTTCCCTGCGCTTGTCGATGATGGCGATGCTGGCGTCCAGGCGGCGGGCAAAGGCCCGGACACGCTCGACGCCGCCGGCGTCGGGGGAAACGATCACCAGGTTGTTCGAGTAATGCTCCTTGAGGTAGGTAAGAAGAACGGGCAAGGCAAAGAGATTGTCGACGGGGATGTTGAAAAATCCCTGGATCTGTCCGGCGTGAAGATCGAGGGATAACACGCGGTTCGCTCCCGCCGTCGTAATCAGGTCCGCCACGAGCTTAGCCGATATGGGCGCTCGGGGGGCGACTTTGCGGTCCTGCCTGGCATATCCGTAATAGGGAATGACCGCCGTGATGCGGCCTGCCGAAGCCCTTTTCAGGGCGTCAATCATGATCAGCAGTTCCATCAACGTGACATTGACGGGGGTACAGGTAGACTGAATGATGAAAATGTCCATACCACGGACATTTTCATTGATCTCCACCCTTGTCTCTCCGTCACTGAAGGTGGTTACGTTGGCCTTACCCAGGGGAATCCCCAGGCGGTCGCAGATCTTGGCGGCCAGATCGGGGGTCGCGTTGCCTGTAAAAACCTTTATTCTTTCGAGCATGAAATACGTCCTGATGGAATAGTAATTGAGAACTGGCTGGGGCGGGAGGATTCGAACCTCCGTATGCAAGAACCAAAATCTTGTGTCTTACCGCTTGACGACGCCCCAACTGATGTTCGTTAAGCCCAGGTTGTCCGCCGCCTTTCGCCTTGCTCCCTTTGGATCGCCTCTGATCCGGATTCGGTAAAAGCCCCGCTGACGAATCGTCGTGATGAAAAGCCTTCAATCGACCGAGTGGCAGAGGAAAACAGACCACGAACTTGACTTTTTCAGCACGGATTTTGCTTTTTCTGCCTTGTCTTCAGAATCAAACAGGCCAAAAACCGTCGGTCCGCTGCCGGACATCAGAGAGCCTGCCGCACCGTTCAAAAGAAGCAGCTCCTTGATCTCCCCCAGGGACGGATGCATCTTCAAGGTCACGCGCTCAAGATCGTTGTGAAGCCCTGCAGCCACGTCTTCTCTGGTCAAAAACCGCGGAATGCTATAATGTATTGTTTCGTTTGTCAATCCTAAATTCAGGTTTTGATAAATGACCTTCGTCGAGACTTCGAAGCCGGGATTGACGAGGACAAACCAGAAGGAGGGGACGGCGCGCGCCGCCTCCAGGCGATCGCCGATGCCGAAGGCCCAAGCCGGTCCGGGGAAGAGGAAGAAGGGGACATCGGCTCCGAGGGTCGCCCCGAGTTCTCTCAATTCTTCGCTGCTGAAGTTGAACTGGAAGAGTTCGTTCAAGGCCAGGAGGGTGATGGCGGCGTTGGAGCTGCCGCCCCCGAGGCCCGCGGCCAGGGGGATGTTTTTGTGGAGGGTGATGGTGACTCCCGGCCGGAAGCCGGCTCGGGAGAAAATTGCTTTTGCGGCCCGGAAAACGATATTGTCTTCATTTTCGGGCAGAGGGACACCGGGGCATCGCAGGGAAATGCCCCGGTCCGAAGGAAAAAATTCCAGCTCGTCGTAGAGGCTGATTTTCTGCATCAATGTGGCCAGGTCGTGATATCCGTCCGGCCTTTTTCTCAATACCCGGAGGTGGAGATTCACCTTCGCCGGCGATAATCTTCTCATCATGATCAGGAAGTTTCTTTGACGTATCGCATTTTCAGTTCGAAGAGAATCTCGTTCAGCAGGGATTTTTCATGATCGTCAAGATTGCCCTTCGTCTTGTCCTTGAGCATGGACAGGATGTCGATGGTCTGTTTGGCGGCAGGGAGATTTTTCTGGGTTTCCCGCGAAACGGGATCGGGAAAATCACCGAAATGAAACATGACCGTTGTGCTCAGGGAGAGGATGAAGTTCAGAAACGAAATCTCGGGGAGGGACGAATAATCCTCCTCCTCGGGCTGACGGCCGGACGGCCCGGCTTTGGGTTCCCCTGAAGCCTTCGGGGGGGATTCCGGCTTCGGCTCTTCCTGTGCACGCTGCTCGCCGGATTCGCTGAACATCCGCTTATCCTTTACAACAAATGATTTTTCCTGCTTTTCTTCTTCCATAAACTCCTCCTGCGCAAAAGCTTTTTCAGGCAAAGCCCCCTTCCGTTCGAGAGGGGGGCCTGCAGACAGAACCGGATAGCCGCGATGTGATCACGCCGGCCTCATGCTTCTGAGCCGGGCGATTCTCTCCTCGATGGGGGGGTGGGTGCTGAAGAGGTTCATGAGGGAGCGCCCCGTCAGGGGGTTGACGATAAACATATGGGCCGTTGAGGGATTGGCGTTCATGGGGACGATCTGCGAAGCCCGGGACAGCTTTTCCAGCGCGCCGGCCAGACCGTAGGGCTTCCCGGAAATTTTCGCCCCGCCTTCATCAGCCATGTATTCACGGGACCGGGAGATGGCCATTTGAATGATCGTGGCGGCAATGGGTGCGAGAATGGCCGTGGCGATCAATCCCACGATGCCTCCCCCTCCGCCCTCCTCGCTGTCCCGGTTGCCCAGGCCGCCGAACATGGCCGCCCACTGGGCCATATTGGCCAGCATCACAATGGCGCCGGCCAGCGTGGCCGCGATGGAGCCGATGAGCATGTCCTTGTTCTTGATGTGGGTCAGTTCGTGGGAGAGGACTCCCTCCAGCTCGTCGCGGTTGAGGATCCTCAGCAGGCCTTCCGTGACTGCCACGACGGCGTGCTGTTCGTTTCTGCCCGTGGCAAAGGCATTGGGCGTTTCACCGGGGATGATGTAGACCCGGGGCATGGGAAGGTTTCCCCTCATGGCCAGGTCGCGCACCATCCGATAGAGCTCCGGCGCCTGCGCTTCCGATACTTCCTGGGCGCGGTACATTTTGAGCACCAGCTTGTCTGAAAACCAGTAGCTCCCGAAGTTCATGATCATGGCCAGGACAAAGGCGATCGTCATCCCGTGCTTCCCGCCGATCAACCCTCCGATGAACATGAGCAGTCCCGTCAGAGCGCCCAGAAGAAGGGCCGTTTTTATGGTATTCATTTTTTTGACTCCTTTTTTTGTCGTCTTAAGTATGGAATGGCGCCTCTTCTTCCCCTCTCCCGGCCTTTGTAGCCGGGAAAAGGGGAGATGAGGGCACGATTAATGGTCCGTTTTCCTTGAGAACACGATGCCGCCCCGCTCGTCGACGTCCGCCGTGATGGAGTCGCCTTCGACAAAGGCGCCTTCCAGGAGCTTCAGAGAGAGACTGTCGAGCAGCAGCTTCTGAATGGCCCGCTTCAGCGGCCGTGCGCCGTAGACCGGACTGTATCCCTGTTCGGATATATATTTTTTGGCCCTTTCTGTCAATTCCAGGAAGAGCTTTCGATCTTCCAGGCGCTTCTGGAGAAGGCCGATCTGGATCGAAATGATCCGGTCGATATCCGACATGGTCAGCGAACGGAAGATGATGATGTCGTCGATCCGGTTCAAAAATTCCGGTTTGAAGGTGGCGCGCAGGATCTCCATCGTCTTCATCCGCCGTTCTTCTGGCGGCAGGGTGATATCCTGAATCCACTGGCTGCCCACGTTTGACGTCAGAATGACGATCGTATTCTTGAAATCGACCGTCCGCCCGTGACCATCGGTGAGGCGGCCGTCATCGAGAATCTGGAGCAGGATGTTGAAGACGTCCGGATGGGCCTTCTCGATCTCGTCGAAAAGGAGAACCGAATAGGGGCGCCGGCGGACGGCTTCCGTCAGGTAGCCTCCCTCGTCGTAGCCCACGTAGCCGGGAGGAGCGCCGATCAGGCGCGCGACGGAGTGCTTCTCCATGAACTCCGACATGTCGATGCGGATCATCGCCTGCTCGTTGTCGAACATGAATTCCGCCAGAGCCCGGGCCAGCTCGGTCTTCCCCACACCTGTCGGGCCGAGGAAGATGAAGGAGCCGATGGGGCGGTTGGGGTCCTGGAGACCGGATCGGGCCCTGCGCAGGGCGCTGGAGACGGCGTGGATGCCTTCCTCCTGGCCGATCACCCTTCGTCCGAGGCGCTCTTCCATGTGGATGAGCTTCTGGACGTCGCTTTCCATCATCCGGGCGACGGGAATTCCGGTCCAGTTGGCGACGACTTCCGCCACATCCTCGGCGTCCACCTCCTCCTTGAGCATCTTTCTTTCCTTTTGGATCGATTCGAGGCGGTTCTGCTCCTCCTCCAGGGCCCGGTTCAGCTCCACCAGTTTGCCATAGCGGATTTCCGCCGCCCTGGCGAGATTTCCTTCCCGCATGGCCGCCTGTTCTTCATTCTTGCGGCTCTCGAGATCGCTTTTGAGAGTCTGGATCTTCTTGATGACCTCCTTCTCCTCGGACCAGTGCATCTTCATGCCGTCCATGGCCTCGCGGAGCTCGGCCAGCTCCCGGTCGATCTTGTCCCGCCTTTCCAGGGAAGCGCCGTCCGTTTCGTTCTTCAGGGATTGGCGCTCGATTTCCAACTGGATGGCTTTTCTTTCCAGGACATCGATTTCGGCGGGCAGGCTGTCCAGTTCGATCCTCAATCGAGACGCCGCTTCGTCAATGAGGTCCACCGCCTTGTCGGGCAGAAAGCGGTCGCTGATGTACCGGTTCGAAAGGGTCGCCGCGGCGACGATAGCGGAGTCCTTGATCCGGACGCCGTGATGGATCTCGTAGCGCTCCTTCAGCCCCCGGAGAATGGCGATGGTGTCTTCCACGCTGGGCTCCCGCACGAGAATGGGCTGAAAGCGCCGCTCCAGGGCGGGGTCCTTCTCCATGTGCTTGCGGTACTCATTCAGGGTTGTCGCCCCGACACAGCGCAGCTCGCCCCTCGCAAGGGCCGGCTTGAGCATGTTGGAGGCGTCGACGGCGCCTTCCGCCGCCCCCGCGCCGACGACCGTGTGAATTTCGTCGATGAAGAGGATGATTTCCCCCTGGGCGCTGGTCACTTCCTTGAGGACGGC
>MVRU01000101.1 GCA_002067745.1 Syntrophus sp. PtaU1.Bin005 | reverse complement strand
TCATACCAAGGTCACGGACGAGGCGGGTCACACGAAAAATCCCCTGATCAAGAAAAGGGTGATCGAGGCGGTCGACACGGCGCTGGACTATGCCGTCAAAGAGATCGTCCCCGACGAGAACGTCCTTTTCATCGTGACCGCCGATCATTCCACCGCCGCTTCCGGCACGATGATCCATACCGGCGAGAGCGTGCCGCTGGTCATGACAGGCAAATATGTGCGGAGGGATGACGTTCGAAAATTCGACGAAGTCAGTTGTGCCGCCGGCGGGCTCAGCCTCGTCCGGGGAAAGGAACTCATGTATCTGGTGCTCAACTTCCTGGATCGGGGAAAGCTCTGGGGACTCATGGATTCGCCCGACGACCAGCCGTTTTCTCCGGGCCGATTCACCCCCCTGCTGATGGGCTGAACCCATGAAACCGCGGTTTCCAGAGGACGCCCGGCTCTCCGGAAGGGGTGACAGGTTCCGGGGTGGCCTCATTGTTGCCTCCAACAGGGAACCTTATTGTCACCGGAAAACCCCCGAGGGCCTGCGATGGGAGATTCCCGTCGGCGGAGTCGTTTCGGCTCTTGATACGGTCCTGCGGGTGACCGGGGGAACATGGGTCGCCTGGGGCAGCGGCAGCGGCGACATGGAGCAGACGGATGCCGGCGGCCGTCTATTGGTACCGCCGGAAAACCCTGCCTATACCCTAAGAAGGATCTGGCTTTCCGCATCGGCAGAGGAAAATTACTATCACGGATTCTGCAATCTGGTCCTCTGGCCGCTCTTTCATGGTGAAACGGATCGCGTCGTCTACTTACCCTCTTTCTGGGAGGAGTATGAAAAGACCAACCGGGCGTTTGCCGAGGCGATTCTTGAAGAATGCGCTTGGAATTCGACGATCTGGATCCATGATTATCACCTCTGCCGGGTTCCCCGGATGATCCGCGCGGCCGATCAGGAGCGGATCATCGCTCATTTCTGGCACATACCCTGGCCCGAACGGGAACGGTATGACTGCGCCCCCCATGGCGAGGAAATCCTTGCCGGACTTCTCGGCAATGATCTCCTTGGCTTTCAGACTCCTCTCTATGCCCGAAATTTCATGGATTGTGCCGCAGCGCGGCTTGGCGCAGTCATCGATGACGATGCCATGACCGTTGCCTGGGATGGACGCACCACCCAGATTCGGACCTTTCCGATCAGCACCGACTTCGAGTGTTTCAATGCCTTGGCGAACTCTGCTTCCACGGCTGCCCGGATTCGGCGAATCAGGAAGCAACACCATCTGCCCCGGCGTGTCGGTCTTGCCGTCGACCGACTCGACTACACCAAGGGAATTCTTCAGCGACTCCAGGCGCTTGAGCTTTTTTTCCAGCGCAATCCGGAATTCCACAGGAGATTTTCCTTCATCCAAGTCGCCGTCATGACTCGGAGCGGGAAGCCGTACCTGCGCTACCGGCAGGAAGTTGAGGACCAAATCGCCGAAATCAATGAGAAGTTCGGCAAGGCGGACTGGAGACCGATCATCTATTTCGGAAGCAAGCTCGAACGGCAGGATCTTGTTTCCTGGTACCGGATGGCGGATGTGGCCGTCATTACTCCTCTTCATGACGGGATGAACCTGGTGGCCAAGGAATATGTAGCTTCAAGAGGAGACGGGAAGGGCGTTCTTATCCTGGGCAGACAGGCTGGTGCAGCCGAAGAACTGACCGAGTCGATCCTTGTCGATCCAACCGATATCGAGATGTTCGCCACGGCTATCCATAGGGCTCTCACTCTATCCAGCGGGGAGAAAAAGAAGCGGATGATGCAGTTGCGGGGACAGGTGCAGGGAAATACGATTTATTCCTGGGTAGGCAACATCCTGGACGAGCTTTCCCTTCTCCCAGTGATGAAACAGGGAGGAAAACATGCCCTCACGCATGAAGATGAAATCGCCGGCCGCCTTGCCGGTCGGGATCTCTTTTTCTGCCTGGATTTCGACGGCACCCTCGCCCCGATCGTTGAGCAGCCGGAACTGGCGGCCATGCCGGACGACATTTCCCTGCTCCTCTCCGTGCTTCAAGAGCATCATCCCGTCGCGTTAATCAGCGGCAGACGTCTTGACGACATCAGGCATCGTGTCGGCTTGCCGGGCCTTGTCTATGCAGGAAACCATGGGATGGAAACGGACAATGGAGTAGCCGATGTCGGCGGCCGCGCCGCACTTGATGCCTTTCTTCCTGCGGCGCGGCAGGCATTGGAATGCCTGCCCGGGATAGAGATAGAGGACAAGGGGTTGACCGTCAGTATCCATTTCAGAAAGATAGCACCCGTGCTGTTGGAACATTTTTTCGATTTATTCCAGGAAATTGCCCGGAAGTTCATGGGAAAGATCGTCGTCAACGAAGGGAGAAAAGTCTTCGAGATCCTTCCGCAAGGCGCACCGGACAAGGGAAGCGCGGTACGGCAGCTCTTGAAGGAGGTCGGGAAAGGAAGGCTTCCGGTCTATATGGGAGACGACACGAACGATGAAGAGGCATTCCGGGCAGTTCGGGAAGACGGGATAACCGTTGCCGTCGGGGGAAGCACGGAGGCTGAATTCTATCTGAGAAACCAGGGAGAGGTCGGAAAATTTCTGGCGTTGCTGATCCGGGTATCTCTGCCCGATGGAAAACAACGCCATGCAAAGGATGAAGGGGCATAATAAAATGATCGGCGAAACAGTCCCAAAAATCGAAACAGGGGTAATCCACGGCCGCTTTCAGGTTTTTCACAACGATCATCTCAAGTACCTTCTGGCCGGAATGCGGCTCTGCCGGCATCTGGTGGTGGGCATCACCAACCCGGACCCGAAGCTGACCATGGAAGAAGCCGCGGATAAGAAGCGCAGCAGTTCCCTAGCCAATCCGCTTACCTACTATGAACGTTACGTCATGATCCGCACCGTGCTCGAGGAGACCGGAATCGAGTCGTCGCATTTCTCCATCGTTCCCCTTCCCATCAACCTTCCCGAACTTTACCGATATTATGTTCCCATGGACGCCGTCTTCTTTCTTTCCATCTATGACGACTGGGGCAGAAAAAAGCTGAATTACTTCAATTCGTTGGGGATCAAAACCCATGTCCTTTGGGAAGTGCCCCTGGAGGCAAAGGGGATCAGTGCGGAAGACGTCCGCAACCGGATGATCCAGGGTGGCCCGTGGGAACATCTGGTGCCTCCCTGTGTGGCGCACCTCATGAGGAAATGGGACATTCCCGCACGGCTCCGGAATATGTCGGAGCCGACTCAGATCAATCCATGAAGCAGGTGTTGACGACGCAGCTGTAATCGGAAAAGTTGTGGATGAACCGAAGAGAAAGATGATCGTGAGGTGAAGGAAGATTGATAGAGATTGATGTCCCTGGGAAAGGCGTTTACAGGTTTGAACACCTGGTCCTGGACCTCAACGGAACGATTTCCCTGGACGGCGCCGTCATCGAAGGGGTTCCCGAAAGACTTGAATTGCTGGGCCGGCTGGTCGACATCGTCATCGTCACGGCGGATACCCGGGGTAAAGCTCAGGAATTGGGCGAGGATCTTCGCGTTAAAATCCACATCCTCCATCCGGGCGATGAACAGGAACAGAAGTTCAGACTGGTGCGGCAACTGGGCAGTGAGGTCACGGTGTCCATGGGAAATGGCTCAAATGACGCATCCATGTTGAAGGAGTCCGGTTTGGGAATATGTATTCTTGGTCCTGAAGGGGCATCCTCCGAGACGATGGCAAACTGTGATCTGGTTATCTCCGATATCAACGCCGCACTGGATCTGTTGCTGAAACCCGGGCGGCTGATCGCTACGCTGCGCAGATAGGAACACAACCAGAGCATCCCGAACATCCAACGGGAGCATTTTTGCACCTTGCTGTTCCCATAAGAGTTTGTTTTGCCTCTCATGCCATGCAAGCCGGATTTATCGGGAACAAAATAAAAAAACCCGGGGTGCGGCAATAAGATGAAGTCACGAAAAAGGGCTTAATCCGATCCGGCTAAGCCCTCAAAATGGAGCATGAAAGGTCCAATAACCAGATGCTTCAATTTTTAAAGCACCGGATCCGGGAATGGAAATAACAATCAGACATCACCGGCCCTCTTGTCGATGCGTCTGGTTATAAAACCGCCCGGCTTTCACAATTGGTGTGCAACTGCTTGACCGGGCATTGCTGGATTCCAATCAACGATCAGCGCAACTCGCTATGTTCAACATTACGGGAATGACTCAAAATCGTCGCGTAATATTGCTCATGCCGGTCTGCAAATGCCTCAAGACTGAATTTCTTCTGAACGAACATCCTGCCTTCTTCTCCCATGGCCTTTCTCTTTTTTCCGTCGGTTAAAAGCTCTTTTAATCGATCGGCAAAAGATTTGAGGTCTCCCTTACGGACGAGGAATCCCGTTTTTCCATGGACAATCCCTTCGGGGGTTCCTCCAATTCTGTAGGCAACGACAGGCACCTTCATCGCCTGGGCCTCGATCAGTATCCTTCCCAGGCCTTCCTGATGATAGGTCGGAAAGGCCATCATTGATGAAACCCCATACCAGTCACGCATCTCCTCTTGATTTAATTGACCGATAAGTAATACATGATCCGCAAACCCATATTTACTCACCATCCCTCTGAGTTCCTCTTCATATTCAGCGGAATCCGTTCTGCCCGCAAGCACGATTGTAGCGCGCACCCCCTCGTTCCTGAGCGAAGCATAGGCCTTGATTACATCGTGTTGGCCTTTGAGCCTGAGAATTCGAGCCGGATAGAAAATGATGGGAAGGTCTGTCTCGATTTCCAATGGCCGTGCCTGGGCAGGATTGAATACCTCCATGTCGATCCCATCAGATAGATTACAGAACTCTCTTTTCAATTTTCTTGGAACACCAATACCTGAAACCCCGGCGACACCGGAACAATAAGATAATTGATCACTTATTGTGGGATCCTTAAAATAAGCATTTGAGAAGTGATTGATAAAGATAGAGGGGATTTTAAGCTTCTTTGCCTCCTGCACTATTTCCAGACTGTCCACTGTGCCGAGGTAATGCATGATCAGCAGATCAACGTTGTGTTGCTCGTGTATTTTTCTGAATTTTTCTGCCGCATTTCTTATTTGAAAAAGTCCAGGACGCGGGGCATTTCTTTTCGTGGGCTTTAATTGGCCGGATTTATCTATATTGTAGATGGAGTCGGATGGCATTCCAACGGTGAAGGGCAAGGGGATTTCAATCAAACGCCCCTGTCCAATTTCCCCAGTGATTGCCTCCCCGACAGGTGGTTCTTTCTCAAGATACGTTCGAATGATTTTAGCCCTATTTCTTTTCAATAGCGTACGATCGAGATCATCAAGGTACTGCTCTATGCCGCCGCCGCTTCTAAAGGCCTTCGTAAATCTTAAAACGGTGAGTCCATCTAATTGGTTCATCATGAATATTTTCCTTTTTGCATAAGGAATCTGGAAAACAAAACGTGAAAAAACAAGGACCTAACCTGATCTGGTTAAGTCCTCGTTTAGGATTGATCTGGACGGATTTTGAAGTCTTGATCCAGATAGAATCATTTTATTTTCCTGTCCACTCAGCCGCAGGAACCGCAGCATCCACCACTGCCGCAGCCGCCACCGGCTTCCAGCGAAGAGCTTACGCGGAATCCGGAGCCTGAAGGTGTTTCGATAAAATCGATGTAGACGGGTTTGACCTGTTCGAAGAGGTCCTTACTCATAAGGAATGTAATCCCCTGTTCATGGAACTCCTCATCGCCATCTCTGAACTCATCCAGAGCCATCCCCAATGCGGGACCGGAACAGCCGCCCTCGGTCAACATGAGCCTGACAGGATGGATTTCTTCGACGCTTCTTAAAAACTCCTGGATTTTCTCCCCTGCTTTTTCCGAAACTTCAAACATTCTTCTCTCCTTCGGCAGCGGGGACCCGCAGCCTTTCTTTTTGATTAAGATGTTGATTCGTCAGGAGGAACTACTTTAGTTTAGAGAATCTGTCAAATAGATACTGTGAATAATATTACGTCCGCTATTCCATGGCGTGGCAACCGTTCAGGACAGTAATGACAGTCCTCCAAAATTCCAACTGACTTGAGCCCGGGATTGAAACGATCCTGCTTGACGGAGAAAAATGAAGTCCTCCTGTTTTCAATGCAGGGCGAATGGCCGAGGCAGGAAAGGGACAAATCCCATCGGCTAAGTCCCTTTCCTGCCATGTTAAGCAGGCGATGGTCTTACAAGCTTAGTGGCCGTGAGGAGAAGATTTCTCTTCCCCGTAGACCACCAGTGTCCCCTTTTCTTCCATCTCATGGAGCCACTTGGGGTGCTGCTTTTTCAGCCAGGCGCGCGTTACCCAACCGGTCATCATGGCCGGCAGCGATCCGGGAGATCCCACCGTTCCCAGGTAGAGATGGATGAAGAAGAAGGCGAAAATCGCCACAAAGCCTGCTGCATGGAGCAGATACATCAGCCTCACGATCATGGCCGGAATGCTCAAGGGAAAGAGCATGATCAGCCCGGAGAAGACCATAGCCGCTCCGCCCAACGCCACCACCAGGAAGAACATCTTCTGGCCGGGATTGTACTTGCCTACTTCGGGGACCTTGTCCACATGCCACAGATAACCGCCCGCGCTCTTGATCCAGTCCAGGTCTTCGGGGAAAACGAAGATCCCTGCTTCTTTCCACCACATGCGAACGGCGGCGACCAGAGACAGGATGAAAAAGAGCGCCGTGAAATTGTGGATGTACTTCAAGGACTTCAAGCCGCCGAAGGGCTCGCCGAGAAAGTTCAGGGAATGGAACATGATTCCCAGTCCCGAAAAACACAGCACCAGGCATGA
>MVRU01000100.1 GCA_002067745.1 Syntrophus sp. PtaU1.Bin005 | reverse complement strand
CATGGCGGGACCCGCGTGGGGGCAAAGGCGCTGGGGGTTGATGAACATGAAGTGATCAAAACGCTGGTCATGGAGGACGAACGGAAGGCCCCTCTTATTATCCTGATGCACGGCGATCGGGAGGTCTCTACGAAGAACCTGGCAAGGTTTCTCGGGGTAAAAACGGTTCATCCCTGTGATCCCAAAATCGCGGAGAAGTACACCGGCTACAAGGTTGGAGGGACGTCGCCCTTCGGTACGAAAAAGACCATGCCCATCTATATGGAAGAAACCATTGCCGCACTGCCCCGCATCCTGATCAACGCCGGCAGCCGGGGGCTTCTGGCGGAAATGCCACCGTCCGAGCTGATCCGCGTGCTGCACCCCATTTCCGTCAAAGTCGGCGTAAGCCCCTGATGCCCGGCAGAATCTGTCTACTTCACATGGAGAATCGGCAGGCCGAGATGACGGCGTTTGGTCTCACCGAAGAACTTCGTCTCTTCCCGGACCGTTGGCGTTCCCCGTTTTCCCTTGCCAAGTTGTTCCAGGGGATGAGAAGCGCCCAGATGCAGGGCATGTTTTCCATATTTTCCACTTAAGCTGTCCATGGCTTCATAAAGTTCCCGAATCTTCTCCGCTTTCATCGGGCTTTCAAAAAGGGAGTACTGAATAGTGACATCATGCGTCAGTTCCAGAAGGATGACGCCTGTTGATCGATAGAGCTCTTTTTCCCGGTAGAGTGAATCAAACAGCTCCCGCAGAAGACCGGACAGTTCCAGCGGAAGGGCCGAGGGACGAACAAGTGTTGCCTCGCTGCCCACATCCCCGAACTGCCGGGTCCTGAGAAGGGATATGATCTTCCTGGGGGCCAACCCGTAACGCCTGGCTTTGATGCAGGCTGATTCCAGATTCCGCAGCAGGTGTGCAAAAAGGTATTCCCGATCGGATGTTGGAGGAGCAAAGGTCTTCATCTTGCTGATGGATGCGTAAACGCTTTTCTCCTCGGAGATCACGGGATAGACGGAATCTCCCCTCAGCTCCCTCCAGATTTCGACGCCGGGTTTGGTAAGGCGTTTTCGCACAGCAGCTTCCGGCATTCTGGCAAACTCCAAGGCGGTTTTAACGCCAATCTTCGCCAGATAGCTGGTTGTGGCCGGGCCGATTCCCCAGATCTTTCCCACGGGAAGATGCTCCAGGTACCGGGCGATGGAGCGGCCGGCAATGACCGTTAAGCCACTTGGTTTCTGATGTTTGGAACCCACCTTGGCAAGCACCTTGGTCAGGCTGATCCCCACGGAAACCCCGAGCCCCAGTTCCCTTTCGATGGCCCGTTTCATCTGTTCGGCAATTCCAGTATAGGAAGAGCGCAAGGCCCGGCGCATTCCCGTGATGTCGCAGAAGGCCTCATCAATGGAATACTCTTCCACATCCGGGGTAAAGCGCCGCATAATGTTGAACATCCGCCGGGAAAACAGGCTGTAGGTTTCATAGTCGGAGGGCAGGATGATAAGATTTGGACAGATGTTTTTCGCCTGGTGCAGAGGGACGCCCCGGGTGATTCCCATTTTTTTAGCCGGATAGCTGGCACAGGCCACAATTCCACGCTCTCCGCCTGTAATCATGGGCTTTCCCTTAAGCTCCGGATGGATGACCTCTTCGCAGGAGGTGAAGAAAGCATCCCCGTCGATATGGACAATGGCCCGCGGCCAGGAATGATGGCTGAAAATCATATCGTTCATGGCCTTACATTATAGAACAAATGTTCTACTGTCAAGAAGAGTCCAATAGAGCCTCGCAGGCGAGCGGGAAGGGTCGGCTCTGAGGAATTAACACGTCGATTCTCTTGACAAATTAGGAGAAGAGGAATAAATTATAGGTGAAAGAAAAGAGATGCTGCGGCGCACGGGATGAGTCATAGTACTGGGTTTGAATGAGATAAGAAGGCAAAGGGTCTTCGTGGTGATTGTCACCCCAAATAGACCAAGTCTTTTAGGACACGACTCCAGTCAACGGCAAACGGCGCAGCGGCTCTCTTTTAAAAGTTCTTTTCAACAGGTCCCAAGGGGAAAAAGCCGTGTATCTGGTAAATTCTTTTTGGAGCGTACCAGTTGCCTTGAAGTTGGCGGTTGATTCCCTTTGGTGAAAATACCCTGGCTACGTTCACATATGGCGCGTGCCTATTGGCGCTGGATGCTGAAACGGGAAACAGCAGAACGCTTCCCCCATTGAAGGGGGGCCAGGGATTTATCCTTTCCTTCATGAACTCTGCCGTGGCGGTTCAAGCGGCTTCAGCTTCCTGGCCTTCAAACTTCCAGGGTGGTTTTTCTCTTTTCTTCACAGACCACGAAAGAGTGCACGTTGCCATATCATCACGGGATACGCTCTGAAGTGGCCTTTCTTTTTACATGAATAAATTCCCTCTGTATTAACCTTTAGATAGCATTCAAGGAGGTTGTCATGAAAACATCGGCCCTGACGATTCCCGAAATCGGAATTATTGCTGGAACCCGTTTAATCTGTGGAGCCGGGGTCGCCCTTTTGCTGGCAGACAAGCTGGATACGAAACGGCGAAAGAAACTTGGATGGGCGATGTTTCTCATAGGGGTGATAAGCACAATCCCCCTGGCAATAGATGTGTTCAGCAAAAGGAAGTAAAAAAAGAGAAAAAATGTGCGGCCGCTTTGTCCTTCTAGTGGATTTGTCTGATATTGCACAATGGGGAGGATACTGGACACCGATTCCGATTTGAACTGACACGGTTTCCGGAACTGATCGAACAGGAAAGCCGATTTTGAGTGGGATAAAATGGCTTTAAATAAAAAGGACTTAGCCAGATATGGCTAAGTCCTTTTTTTAAATGGTGCGCCCAGCAGGATTCGAACCTGCGACATCCGGATTCGTAGTCCGACGCTCTATCCAGCTGAGCCATGGGCGCATCTATTGGGTGCGATGATTCTGCTGCACATTTGAAAGAAGTAGCTGGCGGAGAGAGCGGGATTCGAACCCGCGGTACACCTTATAGGGCGTACAATCGCTTAGCAGGCGATCGCTTTCGGCCACTCAGCCATCTCTCCGCAAACTTTAAGTTGGAACAAAAACCATAAAGAGCGACAAGGCCGGATAGACCGCATCCTGCCATGTTTTTCTTGTTATTCTGGCGGAGGGAGCAGGATTCGAACCCGCGAACCTTTCGGTCAACGGTTTTCAAGACCGCCGCCATAGACCACTCGGCCATCCCTCCGAATCATTATTTCTTTGCATTCCCGATTTACGCTGCGGGAATTTTATCCATTCCTCTCATGTAGGGCCGCAGGGCGTCGGGAATTACGACGCTGCCGTCTGCCTGCTGGTAATTCTCCAGAACGGCCACCAGCGTCCTGCCGGCCGCCAGTCCGGAGCCGTTGAGGGTATGGACAAATTCCAGTTTCCCCGTTGACGTCCGGCGAAAGCGAATAGAAGCCCTCCTGGCCTGGAAATCCTCGAAATTGCTGCACGAAGAAATTTCCCGGTATGTTTCCTGCCCCGGAAGCCATGCCTCTACATCATATGTTTTGGCTGAACTGAAGCCCAGGTCGCCGGTGCAGAGACTGACCGTCCGGTAGGGGATATTGAGGCGCTTCAGAACCTCTTCCGCGTTAAGCGTCAGCATCTCCAATTCGTCATAAGACGTTTCCGGGGTAGTGAATTTGACCATCTCCACCTTGTTGAACTGGTGCTGGCGGATCAGGCCGCGGGTGTCTTTCCCGTAGGACCCTGCTTCAGCCCTGAAACAGGGCGAATAGGCCACATAATAGACAGGGAGAATCTTCTCATCCAGAATTTCATCGCGGTGAATGTTGGTCACGGGAACTTCCGCTGTAGGAATAAGATAATAGTCCTGGTTTTCAATTTTAAAAAGATCTTCTGCAAATTTCGGCAACTGGCCCGTTCCTGTCATGCTTTCCCTGTTGGCCATGAAGGGAGGCAGGATTTCCGTGTATCGGTGCTCCGTTATATGGAGATCCAGCATGAAATTGACGATAGCCCGTTCCAGCATAGCACCTGCCCCCCGGTAGAGGGTAAAGCGGGCACCCGCAATTTTTGCGCCCCGGGCGAAGTCAAGGATGTTGAGATTTTCCCCGATTTCCCAATGGGGCTTTGGAGCAGACTCGAATTTCGGCTTTTCACCCCAGACCCGGATAACGGGATTGTCCTCGGAGTTCGTTCCGCAGACAACGGATTCGTGGGGGATGTTGGGAATCGTCATCAGCAGGTTCTGCAGATGCTCTTCCGTTCCCTTGAGCGCGTCCTCAAGCTCCCGGATACGGGCGGAAACCTCCCCCATCCTGGAGATCAGATCCTGGGAATCTTCCTTTCGCTTCTTCTTTTCGCCGACCTGTTTGGACACGGCATTTCGTTCGTTGCGCAGTGCCTCGACTTCCTGAAGAATATCCCGCCGCTTGCCATCCAGGCGAACAAAGGCATCCAGATCGATGTCCTGCCCTCGCTCCGCGATTCTGGTCCTAACAAAATCGAGGTTCTGTCTCAGAAATTTGATGTCAAGCATGGGAATGCCTTAGAAGGATTTCATTCTGCAAGAGACGTTGTTCCTAACATTTTGGAATTTTGAAGTCAATCATTTTATCCGCCTGCAACGGGATTTCAGCACACTCACGATTTGAGCTTCCGGCGGATCACGTTGAGAAGGGCCACCATTTCGTCACTTTTCAGGAGGAAGGACGTTCCGAAAAAGGTCAGGATTCCTGCGGCGATGGAGGTCGAGAGAAAGAGCACCCGTGCATCAAAGGGGGCTTCAATATTCCAGGGGAAGAAAAGAGTAACGAGATAGAAGCTGACGGCCATTACGACAGAGGCAACGCAGGCCTTGGCCACGGAGGAGTAGAATTGCGTATCCAGGAAGGTGCCGATTTTCTTCCAGAGAATGTAGGAAAGCATCAAAACGTTCACAGCCGAGGCCGCAGAGGTTGCCAGGGCAAGCCCCCCATGCTTTAAGGGGAACATGAGAAGAACGCTCAGCCCGACATTGACAATCAGAGACACGGCAGCGGCCTTCAGCGGCGATTTCCTGTCCTGAAGAGAGAAAAAAGCTGAATCGATCACGCGGATTACGGAAAAGGCCCACAGGCCGACGGTATAAAAAAGAAGCGCCTGGGCGGTCATCCGGGTTGAATAGGCATCAAAGGCGCCTCGTTGAAAGAGAACGGAAACGATCGGTTCACGCAGAGCAATGAGGGCTATCGTGGCTGGGATCGTAATAAAGAGAATAAGGCGCAGGGAAAAGGAAATGGTTTTTTTAAAATCTTCGAAAAGCCCTTTTGCGACCTGGGCGGAAAGGCTGGGAAGACTTGCCGTGCCCACAGCAATGGCAAATACGCCCAGCGGGAGTTCGACGACCCGGTCGGCATAGTAAAGGAAGGAAACGCTGCCCTTGGGCAGGATGGAAGCCAGGATGGTGCCGATAAAAATGTTGATCTGATAGATGCCCGAACCGACCAGAGTGGGAATCAACAGGCGTCCAATCCTCTTCATGCCGGGATGTCGAAAATGAAAATTCGGCTTCAGGATGGCACCCATCCGGATCATAACAGGCCATTGCATCGCCAGCTGCAGGGCTCCGCCCAGCATGACCCCGACCGCGAGAGCGGTGATCGGCTGCTCAAAAGACCGGTGGAGAAGCAGCGTGGTCAAGATCATGGAAATGTTCAGAACAACAGGCGCCAGGGCGGGGGCCGCGAAATGACGCAGTGAATTGAGGATCCCCATGCAAAGAGCTACCAGGGAGATGAAGAAGATGTACGGGAACATGATCCGGGTGAGAAAAACCGCCAGGTCGAACTGCTCCGGGTTTTTGAGAAATCCGGGAGCCATGAGGGAAACGACGAGAGGCGACAAAAGCACGCCGGCCATGGAGACCAGCACCAGGACGATCGAAAGGAAGGTCAGGGCGATGCTTGCCAGCTCCAGGGCGCTTTCCCTGGACTTCGTTTTCAGATATTCCGTAAACACGGGAATGAAGGCGACGGTGAGGGAACCCTCCCCAAGAAGTCTCCGCAGCAGATTGGGGATCCGGAAGGCGACGAAGAAGGCGTCCGTGGCGATGCCTGCGCCGAAGAAGGCGGCCACCACCATGTCCCGGATAAATCCGAAAATTCGGCTCAACATCGTGGCCATTCCCACGATGCCGGCAGCCCGGGCTACATTTTCATTTTCGCCGCGATGCGTCATCTTCGTTTGCTGATCCGTGCGACTTCCGGGGCTGTCTGCTCATTGGGAAATTCAGCCTTCATGAGAAGGGAGAGGCGGGCTTCAAGCTGCTCCCGCGTCAATCCTTCGATCTGGACCACTTTCTTCCTGGACTTGTGTCCGTGAATAATGTCCAACTGCCCTTTTTTCAACCCCAGCTGTTCGGCGAGGAATTCCAGGCATTCTTCGTTGGCTCTGCCGTCGACCGGCGGCGCGGTGAGTTTAAGCCGGAGAGATCCTTCCTGGATTCCAACCAGGGCGCATTTGTGGGAGCGAGGCAGCACCTGAACGGAGAAGGAGAGGGCGTTTTTTCTTTCCTGGATATCGACCACGAAGAGCCTTTGAGGGTTTCGACTTTTTCGAGCTTCAGCGGAAGAGCATGGCCATCTGCTTCATGCTTCCGATCAGAAAGGTCTGCAGAAAAATAATGGCTAGAATGACGATCAAGGGGGAGAGATCAATGCCCAGGTTCCGGAAGGGAAGCCACCGCCGGACCGGAGCCAGAACGGGTTCGGTGGCCCGATAAAGGAACATGACGATGGGATTGTAAGGATCGGGATTGACCCATGAAATGACAGCCCGGGCGATCAGGACCCACATATAGAGCGTCAGTGCGATATCCAGAATTTTTGCTATGGCCATAAGAAGGTTTTCAGCGATAAACATAGCGACTCCTTTGGGAGCTGATATAAAT
>MVRU01000099.1 GCA_002067745.1 Syntrophus sp. PtaU1.Bin005 | reverse complement strand
TCTCAAAAGAGCACTTACAAGGCGGCTAAAGTACTGGGAGTAAGTCAAAGCACCGTAGTGCGTCTGGCTAAAAAACATAAGGTGAATCATTGCTGATGCGGCTCTGTCTAAACTGATTCTTTTATGGTGCGATGCTTCATTTTTTCCGTATAGGAACCGCAGCGGCAGGCGCTTTTTGAATCATGAAGCGTAAGATTATACATTTCAGATATTTGCGGGTAGGCGTATGGTGGATCTTCCTCTGCCTGCCCTTATTGAAATCTGTTTTCCCCCCTTCTTTTTCAGCCGAAGTATATTGACTTGAATAATTATTCCCCAAAATATTCCGTGATTTGAAAACTCAGAAGGCCGGATGAATCATAGCCGGTTTGTCTGAGTTAAATATGACTTATTTTGTATAATATGATAAACACTTGAAATGATACAATTTTTAGAATGTTCATTCTTTCGAGTCAACAATGAATTAAAAATGGTTGAAATCCTTTGAGGAAAGAGGAGGCTCTTAGCGCTGCCTGTAAGGGTTTTACGGAAAATACCAAGGGCATATTTTTTGCGATATCCCCTATTAACTGAAACATAATCATTAATTGGGAAGGAGGCTTCGTCGCAGGTATTTCTGGCAGCTTGTAAAAGCTTTCTCACCGTTAATGGATTAAAAACTAAAGAGGGGGGGGTAAAACTTAAAAGCCATGTATGAAACGATCAATCTTATAGTTGAGGAAGGGATCGCGACGGTTACCTTGAACCGGCCGCCGGTAAACCCGCTAAACAGCAAAATGTTTGCTGAGCTCGGTCAGGTCGCGGCTGAACTGGAAGCGGACCCGGCTGTCCGGGTGGTCATCATTACCGGTTCCGGCGACAAGGCTTTTGTGGCAGGCGCAGATATCAATGAGATGAAGGATCTTACTCCGGTAGCAATGTATAAATTTTGCCAGGTATCCGGATCCGCATTTCGCGCCCTTGAAAATATAGGCAAACCGACGATTGCCGCGATCAACGGGCTGGCCTTCGGCGGCGGCTGTGAGCTGACCTTGACCTGCGATTTCCGAATTGCGGCGGATACAGCCAAGTTTGCGCTTCCGGAAATCAACCTGGGCATTATCCCCGGCGGCGGTGGCACACAACGTCTTCCGCGCCTTCTGGGTGCTGCCAAGGCGAAAGAGATGCTCATGCTGGGCGATATCATCGATGCCAATGCCGCCTGTCAATGCGGTCTGGTCAACAAGGTCGTTCCCCTGTCCGAACTGATGAATGAGGCAAAAGCCCTGGCGAAAAAGCTGGCAGGCAAATCATCTCTTGCACTGTCCATCATTAAAAATTCGGTGAATCAGGGCTTGAACATGAACCTGGGAGAAGCCCTGGATTTCGAGACGAAAAATTTTATTCTGGTATTTACCGGCGATGATCGCCGGGAAGGGTTCAGCGCCTTTGTGGAAAAGCGCAAACCGAAATTTACATAGACAGGGGTGCCGGGATCGAGGTGCCGTCATCCGAAGGGCGTCCTTTCGGGGGCGTGGTGAATTCTGAGTTGAGGTGAATCTAAGTTCAACGAGATTGGAGGGGTTTTTATATGAGAAATGTTTGCGTGATTGCTGGTGGCCAGAATTTGTGGGGAGTGCGTCAGGCCACTCAAAGGGACATGATCCAGGAGGCCGGCAAGGCTTGTTTCGAAGATAATCCTATCATTAAAAATAAGGATATCGATGGGTTTATCGTGGGCGCATGCCATACGGAGCGCTGCTCCTTTCAGACCCACCTGGCGCCGCAGGCAGCAGAATGTCTGGGCATCAAACCCGTCAACCTCTGTTGCCGGGTCGAACTTCTGTGCGCAACGGGAAGCACCGGCATTATCGTAGCCGATGCGATGATTCGGAGCGGCAAGGCGGACGTGGTCATGGTGGTGGGTGTGGAAAAACTTTACATGCCCCAGCGCTGGGAAATTCCGTTCAGTGAGTTGGGAACCTGCGACCATGAATTTGACTGTACGAATGGGATGGGGCTTCCGCCACCGGCTTTTGCAACAGTCGCCCAGCAGCATATGAAACTCTACGGCACGACGGAAGAGCAGCTGGCCATGGTTGCGGTCAAGAATCGCCGCAACGGTTTGAACAACAAAAAGGGCCAGATGCAGAAAGCGATTACTCTGGAAGAGGCGATGAGCTCGAGAACGATCGTCCGGCCGCTGAAACTGACGGACTGCTGCCCGGTGACGGACGGCGGTGCGGCAATCATCCTGGCCTGTGAGGAAAAGGCCAAGGATCTGACCGACAAGCCCCTTGTTTACATCCGTGGGAGCGCTCAGGGCACCCAGCACCAGATGTCGGCCAATTTCAACAACGGCGTCTGGTCAACGTGGGATACCTTGAGGATTGTAGGCGAGCAGGCTTACAAGCACGCCAGGGTGACCCCCAAGGATATCAATGTCGCCCAGACCCATGACTGCTTTACGATCTCGGAGATCGTCGAAGTGGAAGAGCTCGGTTTCTGTAAGAAGGGCGAGGGCGGACCCTTTGTTCAGGAAGGAAAATCCGACTTCGGTGGCCTGGTGCCCGTCAATACGGATGGAGGCCTGTTGTCCTGCGGACATCCCTTCGGGGGAACCGGCATCCGCCAGGGTATTGAAATCATGCACCAGTTAAGGGGCGATGCTGTGAAGCAGGTGGAAGGGGCCAGGATCGGTCTAACCCATAATCTGAGCGGCTTGATCTCTGCACACACAGTCTTAATTTACGGGAGGGATATGGAATAATGAGTATCACAGAAGGTAAATATGCAGCTTCAATGGATATGTGGCCTCTGCAGGGCAAGCAGTTCACCCGGATTTACCCCTTTTTCGACAATCTGAAAGAGGGGAGGCTGACGACCACCAAGTGCAAAGATTGCGGCACTCTGTCGTTTCCCCCCCGCGGCGTGATCTGCCCCGAGTGTTTATCGGAAAACCTGGAATGGGTCGATCTCCCCACCAAGGGTACAGCTCTGAGTGTAACCTATGAAGAGGTGGGCGTGCCGATCGGCTTTGAAACCCCGCTGGTTCACGCGATGGTTGATCTGGGCGGCGTGCTGACACTTTTCAGCCGGATCAAGGACTGTCCGATGGGGGCCTTGAATGTGGGGGACGAGGTGAAGCTGGTGGTCTTCCCGGTGGATCCGCAGCCCTTTGACGGCAAAAAAGGTGAAGATAATGTGATTCAGCGAGTCTTTTTCTGCTTCGAAAAGGCCTGAAAACAATAGACCCGTTTATCCCCGGACATCTTCCGGGGATAAACGGCTTATCCTCTGCTTTAATTTTTTTGAGCAGTCAACCGTCAAGGGGGGTGAGCACTTGGACTTCGAGCTTGATCAAGATCTATTAGCACTTAAGGAATCCGTGCAAAAGCTGGTGCAGGAAAAGGTGGCGCCAAGGGCTGGGGAACTCGATGAAATCGGTGGTTATCCCTGGGATATCAAAGAAGCTTTCGCGGAAAACAGGATCCTGGCGATTCCTTTTCCCTCGGAATACGGAGGCACTGGTGGCAAGGCCCTTCCAATGGCGATCGCTGTGGAGGAAATATCGAAATTCAGCTGCAGTGTGGCCATGATGCTGAGCGGACAGTGCCTTGGGTCGGCGGCAATCACCATTGCCGGAACGGAAGAACAGAAACAGCAGTTCCTGCCGGACCTGGCTAGAGGGAAGACGCTGGCGGCCTATGGGCTTACCGAGCCCGACGCCGGCTCGGACGTAGCCAGCCTTCAGACCACAGCCGTACGGGATGGTGATGACTATGTGGTAACCGGATCCAAGAGGTTCATAACGTATGGAGATATCGCGGATGTCATGACCCTGTTCGTAAAGACTGTCGATCCTGCTACCAAGGAAAAGAAAGTGTCCTGTCTGGTGGCGGAGAAAGGGCCGGGCTGGATTGTCAGCAAGCTGGAGCATAAAATAGGGATTAAGGGTTCGACAACGACGGAGTTGTTCCTCGAAGACTTTCGGGTTCCTGTGAAAAACCTGCTGGGCAAGGAGGGGGACGGCTTTAAAATCGCGATGCAGGTGCTGGACAAAACGAGAACCAGCATTGCAGCGCAGGCTGTCGGTATGGCGCAGGGAGCCCTGGACTGTGCGGTTCAGTTCGCCCGTGAGCATCTGCAGAGCGGCAAGCCGATCGGACGAAAGCAGGGCATCCAGATGAAGCTGGCCGACATGGAAATGAAAACAGAGGCCGCGCGCTACCTGACCTATATGGCTGCGGATAAATATGACCGTCACGATCCTAACCAGAGCCGGTATTCATCTTGCGCCAAGGCCTATGCCTCCGATCTGGCCATGGAGGTGATCGGCGCCGCGATCCAGGTTCTGGGGGAATATGGCTACACCAAGAAGTATCCGGTGGAAAGGATGTTCCGGGATGCCAAAGTTCAGCAGATTTACGAGGGGACAAATGAGATCCAGCGGATCGTCATTGCCCGGAGTCTGTTGGGAAAAGGTTTTTAAAAAATATTCAGCTGAATTTCTGCACGGCCCTGTGCCGGCCGTTTGAAATTGAAAGGGAGGCGGAGAATGAAGGAAGTCAAGACAGTGGGAGTTGTGGGTTTCGGTGTGATGGGTGCTGCCATCGGGCTCAATGCCGCAATGAGCGGTTATCGGGTTGTCTTCAAGGAACTCAATGACGACCTGGTCAAGTCCATGTATGACAAGTTCGTGGCTAAAGCCATGGCCAAGAGGGTGCAGTCGGGAAAGATGTCTCAGGAGGAGGCGGACAAAATTTGCGGGACGATCACGGGGACTTCCAATTTCGCAGATTTGGCCGTGTGCGATCTGATCATCGAGGCCGTTGTGGAAAACATCGATCTGAAGATTCAGGTCTTTGAAGAGATTTCCAAGGTGGTCCCGAAGGATACCATCATTGTGAGCAACACCTCGACCTTCCCCATCGCAACGCTCATGCAGAAGGTGGACAATCCGGCAAGGACCGCCGGTCTTCACTATTTCTTCCCGGCGAACGTCAACCGTCTGGTGGAGGTGATCCGTCAGAAGGCAACCAGTGATGAAACCTACGAAGCGCTCATGGCCTTTGCGAAGGGGAACAAGAAGGTGGCGATCACGGTCATGGACTTCCCCGGATTTGCCGTCAATCCTGTTTTCATTGCCGCATACATGGTCCTTGATAATTTTGCCGGTGATAAATACAACATCGCGACGCTGGAAAGCATCTCGCAGGAGTTCCTGGGCCTGAAATTCGGCATCATGTGGGTGCAGAAGGGCGCCGGTCTGGGCACATGCTATCATGCCGCGGTTTCGATGGTCGAGTATCTCGGCAATACGGACATCGGATATCCGCCGGTTCCGGCTTTCCTGAAGAAAAGTTTTGAAGAAAAACTGGATTGGAACCTTGAGGAAGGTCCCGTTCTGGAGGATAAGGCGGCCCGCAGCGAGGTGGGTGACCTTCTGCTTGGCTCGGTTTTCTGCATCTCCAAGCATCTGATCGCCAAGAAGGTCGTATCCGTTGAGGATCTGGACCTTGGGATCCGGACCTCCCTCGCGTGGCCGAAAGGACCCTTCCAGATGATGAATGAAATGGGAGAGGAAAAAGCCCGCAAACTGATGCAGCTGGCAGTGGACAAAGGCTTTTTCAAGATGCCGCCTATGTAAGATTCCTCGGAGTGCTTTACTCCTCTTTTTCGGCTTCCAGGCAGTCCCTGCTGTCTGGAAGTCGTTTTTTTTTCTTATCGTTCATCAAAACCGGGTTACTCGTCCCGATGCTGGAACACGACATTACGGAAAAACCGGACAAGGGCCTGTTTGCGGGTGCGCTCTTCCAGCTGATAGGGGATGAGTTTCTGGGGGGGCCAGCGGAGCAGCGACATTTCATATTCCATGATTTCGCCGTACGCGTTGTTCAGATACCACGCATACAGGAGCCCGAAAAGCAGGCCTGGAGGAAGAAATCCCTCCCGGTCATTGAGCGTGATCCCGAATGTGTTCGGATCATGGGGCTTCGGCATCATGCGGGCCAGCCTGAGATAGGTTCGCAACGCTCCATCATCGAGAAAGCATCGGCGTTCCTCCACGGGACGCAGCCGGATCTCATAACGCCGCGCGCCCCATTGGTTTCCGTTTTCCGGATTGACCCAGCATCTGCCTTCCACGTACTGCCCCAGCAGCGATTCACCCAGGGCGATGAGAAGATTATCCCGGATACGCTCCGGATCATCGCTGACCTGCTCGTGGATCTTCAACAGGCCGTCTTCGGGATCATAGTATCCCAGGACGTTGTCCCATTCCTTGCTCCGTGTCCATCGGGATGCGGGGATAATCTGCGCCGCACGGAAAAATTTCAGGTGCGTGATTCGGATATCCCGGTTTTCCCAGATGATTTCGCGCATGATTTCTCGGAGGCTCCGGGGATGAAACCGCTTTTCCGCCAGCACGGCGTCTGCTTCCCGATAGTAGCAACAAAGAGGCGGGGCCCCTGTAACGGTGTTGTTTGACGACCGTGCCGGAATCGTCCGCGAAGAGGCGTGCTTGCGGTTAAGCCCCAACCGCTGATGTGCGACAAGAAGCGTCCGCACGGCAAGGGCAAATTTCTGGGGATCGTGGTGGATGACACCGGCCCTCTTGAGCCGCTCCGGGGAATAGACCGTTGCCTCCAGGGGGAGAACCCCCAGGCTTTCGACGCGGCTGCGGTCAAGATAAATGGGGCTTTTCCCTTCCAGGGCATAGTTGCGGAGCACATCACCCGAGATGTGCTCCAGGTTGGCGCTTAATACGACGTCGAAGAGGCCCTCGGCGCCGCCTTCAACATTATGTCCGTACGCTTCCACAAGCTCAGACACATAAAGACCGCGATTCCAACGGCGCCTGGATATATCCGTCTCTCCCGCCTGCACCAGGAAGTTGGCGCCGAGGATCTTCAATGCCTTGCGGTTCTCCCGAATCGCCTGAACAATGGCTGGGACCTGGAGGATCGGCATGATGCTTGTGTAGAGGCTGCCCGGCGCGAAAAGGATGATGTCAGCCTCTCGAATCGCATTGCAGACCGCCGGGCTGACGAGAGGAGCATCACAGCATTCGATGGATACGCGGTCGATCGGCAGGTGGCGGCGTGTGATCGCCGATTTATCCTGCCCCCTGACGGCA